>VGHA01000062.1 GCA_016868375.1 Betaproteobacteria bacterium
CCCGCGCAGTACGCGGCCGAGCGACCCGTACTTGATCCCACGCGCTATTTCAACGGCAGACTGGATGCCTGGGGCATGTTTCAGGATCGCTTCGGCAATGTGGTCAAGCGCTTTACGGTCGAGATGAACTGCCGCTGGGAAGGCGACACCGGCACACTCGAAGAAGACTTTCTCTACGCAGACGGTACGCGCGAGCGCCGGGTCTGGGCGTTGCGCAAAGTCGCGCCCGACCGCTTTATTGGCACGGCCTCCGACGTGGTGGGTGAGGCCGTAGGGTCCGTGGCTGGAAATTCCTTCAACTGGCGCTACACGCTCGCGCTACCGATTGACGGTCGCACCTGGCATGTTGATTTTGACGACTGGATGTTCCTGATCGACGATCAGGTGATGCTGAACCGTGCGGTGATGAGCAAGTTCGGCATCCGGCTCGGTGAGGTCACGCTGTCTTTCACCAAACGCTGAGCACCCCCTCATGACGCAGTTCGAACCCGGCGCAACCCTCTCTGGCGCCACCACGCCGCCTCGCGCGTCCGATCGTCAGGGGGCACTGAACCCCAGGATCGTTGACTGGCGGCAGCGTCGGGTCTGGCTGGTCGGCGCCTCGAGCGGCATCGGCGAGGCGCTGGCGCTCGATCTGTCGAAGCGGGGGGCTCGGCTCGCGCTGTCGGCGCGGCGCGCGGATGCGCTGAACGCGCTCGCCGCACGCCTTGACGCGGATTCGATCGTGCTGCCAACCGATGTCACCGATGCCCAGGCGTTCGCACAGGCGTGTCAATCCCTGGTTGAGCAGTGGGGCGCGATCGATCTGGTGATCTGGCTGGCCGGTGATTACCGGCCGATGCGCGCGGAAAGTTTCGATCTGGCCGATGCGCGACGCCTGGTCGAGATCAATCTGCTGTCGGTCTATAACGGGCTCGCTGCGCTTCTGCCACTTTTCGAGCGGCAGGGCGCGGGCGGTCTGGCACTGGTCGCAAGCGTGGCCGGATATCGTGGACTGCCCAAGGCGCTTGCCTACGGCCCTGGCAAAGCGGCGCTGATCAATCTTGCCGAGTCGCTTCATATCGATCTGCATCCGCGCGGTATCGGCTGCTGGCTGATCAACCCGGGCTTTGTGGCCACGCCGCTGACCGCGCAGAATACCTTCGAGATGCCTGGCCTGATTACCGCTGAGGCGGCCGCGCGAGAAATCGTGAAGGGCTTTGCCTCGGGCGGTTTCGAGATGCATTTTCCGCGCGGCTTCACCCGTTGGATGAAGATGCTCAGGCTGCTGCCGGAGCGGGCGTATTTCCGCGCGGTACGCGCGGTGACCGGCGGTTGACGCAATGGACGCCATCGCTTCGCCGACCGCGCCGATTGCGCAGGTGGTCGAGTTTTATCAGACGCTCACCCGCGAGTCTCTGGCGCGGCTCGACCAGATCTACGCCCCGCAGGCCCGATTCAAGGACCCCTTCAACGAAGTGGTTGGCACCGAGCCGATCGCAGCAATCTTCCAGACCATGTTTGATGAGCTCGACGAACCGCGCTTTCGCGTGCTCGAAGCGGTTGGCGATACCCGGCGCGCGTGCCTGATCTGGGAGTTCGATTTTCGCAATCGCCGCCTTCAGCAGGGCCGCGCGCAGCAGATCCGCGGCGCGACCTGGCTTGAGTTTGATGATGAGGGCCGGGTGACGCTGCATCGCGATTACTGGGACGCAGCCGAAGAACTGTACGAAAAGCTGCCCGTGATCGGCTCATTGGCCCGCTGGCTGAAGCGCCGGCTCGCTCACTGAACCGGGGGCTGCGACTGTCACGACAGATTGATACACTGCGTCCATTCCATCTGACGGCAACCCATGATGCTGTATCCCGAACTGTTCGCCTCCCTCGAGGCGGTGCGCTGGAACATGGCGCGCGACATCCCCTGGAACACGTTCGATCCGGCGCTGCTCACCGACGAGCAGGCGTTCACCATCAAGATGAACGCGATCACCGAGTGGGCGGCATTGCCTGCCACCGAAATGTTCCTGCGCGATAACCGTCACGACAGCGATTTCTCCGCATTCATGTCCGTCTGGTTCTACGAGGAGCAGAAGCACGCGCTGGTCTTGATCGAATACCTCAAGCGCTTCCGCCCCGATATGGTTCCCACCGAGCAGGAACTCCACGCGGTGCGGTTCGAGTTCGAGCCGGCACCGCCGCTCGAAACACTCATGCTGCATTTCTGCGGCGAAATCCGGCTCAATCACTGGTACCGGCGGGCCGCGCAGTGGCACACCGAACCGGTCATCCAGTCCATTTACGACACCATTTCACGCGACGAGGCGCGGCACGGCGGCGCCTATCTGCGTTACATGAAAAAGGCGATTGCCGAGGCGGGCGATGTAGCCCGGGCGGCCTTTTCACGCATCGGCGTCCTCATGACCAGCGCGCGACGCAGTAGCCGCGCGCTTCACCCGACCAACCTTCACGTGAACCGGGCGTTTTTCCCCAACGACACCGTCCAGAGTCGCATGCCCGAGCCTGGCTGGCTTGAACGTTGGCTTGACGATCAGATCCGCTTTGACTCCGACTGGGAGCAGCGGGTCATTGATCGCATCCTGCACAACCTGTCGCTGCTGTTTGGGCGCAGTTTCGACACGGTGCAGGAACTGAACCGTTACCGGCGCGAACTCGCCCAGCGGGTCGCGGGCGGTGCCATGGCGATGTCGGGGCAGTCGCAGGCGGCATAGGCGCTGGTCAGCGCACGGGCGCGTGCTCACGATAAAAGCTGGCGGCCGATTCGCGCGCAAATCGGGCCGCATCCCAGGGCTCGCCATCCAGCCCGGCGGCATCGGCATAGCGGTACACCTCGGCAGGCAGATCAAGCCGCCTGCCGTCCTCGGTTGCAATCGTCACCACCACCGATTCGCGCAGGTACTCCTCGCCCTCAAACCGGTCGAGTTTCGCCAGGTCCTTTTCGTCGATGTCCAGATACAGCCGGCCCAGGGTCTGTGCCCCCGGCTCGCGGCGAATGCCGGGATAGCGCTGGCCGCGTACGCCCTCGCGCACATGATCGGCGAGGCAGGCCGCGACGCTGGCTCGCGGCCGCGCCACAAGTTGCGCCCAGACTTCGGGAAACATCAGCGAGCCATAGGTGAACACATGGCGGCTCATCCGCGCCTCTCCGAAGCAGAGCGCAGCGACAGATCGCCCGCGAGGATCCGGCGTTCGCCGGCCGGGGTACGCAGTCGCAACGCACCCTGCTGATCGATGCCAAGCGCCTCGCCCCAATCAAGCACCTGATCGCCGTCGCGCAGTTCCACCTGCCGCCCCTGCCAGGCGTCAAACCGGCGCCAGATGTCGAGAAACGGTTCCAGCCCTGCTCGCTCGTGCTCGAACCAGGCGGCGGCCACTGCCTGTGCGACCCCCGCGATCAGCGCTTCAATCGAAAGCGTTGGGTCGCGATCGAAGAGGCCGGCGGTCGGCTGAGTGATCAGGGTCTGTGGATCCTCTGGCGCAAAGAGGTTGAGACCAACCCCCACCACGACGCGCAGGATCGGCCGCTCGCCTGCCGCCCGTCCGGCACGAGATTCGATCAGGATGCCGCCACACTTGCGCCCGTGCCTCAGCAGATCATTGGGCCACTTGAGCGACAGTCCGTCACAGTGTTCGGCCAGGGCATTGGCAAGCGCGCAGCCAACCGCCAGCGACAGCCCCGACGCGGGCGGCAGATGACCCGCCCGCTCGAACGCCACCGATAACGCGATGCTGCGGCCAGGCTCGGCGAGCCAGCTCCGTCCCCGTCGTCCGCGACCGGCATGCTGACGATCGGCGAGCACCGCCCGGGGCGGGGTGGGCACCTCGGCGAGCGGTGCATCAAGCAGCCAGCGGTTGGTGGAGTCGACCTCCGCGAGCAGCTCAAAGCTTGGGCCGGTCTTGCCCAGCAGTGCACGAATCAGGTCGGTATCGGGTGAGGTCATTGGTGAAGATCGCCGGTTTCACGCGATGATACGAGCTTGACCCTGACGACTATAATGACCTGATGACAACGAACAGTTTTTACGAGCGGCACATCTTCTTCTGCACCAACCGCCGCGACGATGGACGGGCCTGCTGTGCGGCCAATAACGCAGAGGGCCTGCAGGCCTACGCCAAGTCACGCGTCAAGGCCCTGTCGCTATCCGGGCCGGGCAAGGTGCGCGTCAACAAGGCGGGCTGTCTCGACCGTTGCGAGCTCGGCCCCGTGGCCGTGGTGTATCCCGATGCGGTCTGGTACACGTTCGTCGACGAGCAGGACATCGACGAAATCGTTGAGTCGCATCTGCGCGACGGCCAGCCGGTGGAGCGCCTGAAGATCGAATGAACGCGTCAACTCGTACGCTGCAGATCCCGGGCCCGGCTGGGCCCATCGATGTTGCCGTCGACCTGCCGTCGGTGCCTATCCAAGGCATCAGCCTGGTGGCGCATCCGCATCCCCTCTATGGCGGCACGCGCGACAACAAGGTTGTTCAGACGCTTGCCCGCGCGATGCTCGCAACAGGGTATGCGGTCTGGCGGCCCAACTTTCGAGGCGTGGGCGCCACGGCCGGCGAACATGACCATGGCCAGGGCGAAACCGACGACCTGATGGCGGTTCTCGCAGCGGCCCAAGCCGATCCAACCATCCCGGCCGCAGCGCGTGCAAGGCTTGCACTGGCAGGGTTTTCATTCGGCAGCTTTGTGCTGTCGCGGGTCGTCGCGCGGTTGCCGGCCGCGCAGCGGGCCGCGGTCCCGGTCATGCTGGTTGGTGTGGCTGCGCAGCGATTCGCAGTCGAAGAGGTGCCCGCGACCACCCTCGTCATTCACGGCGAGGTTGATGACGTCGTACCGCTTGCCGCTGTGCTCAATTGGGCCCGGCCGCAAAACCTGCCGGTGGTCGTGTTGCCTGGCGCCGATCACTTCTTCCATCGTCGGCTCACCCAGCTTAAGCGGCTGGTGGTCGCGCACCTGCTCGCCGCACCGCTGCTTGCGTCGGTGCCTGGGCTTGAGCCGGCCGATTCTGCTTCCGACTGAAAGCCGTTTGTGTTGTTCCCCGGAGAAACCACGATGCGCCGCCTGCTCGCCCGTTTGTCTGTTGGCCTGCTCGTCGGTCTGGTTGGCGTGGCCTCGGCGATTGCCCAGGTTGCACCACCCACCATGACAGCGCGGTCCTGGCTGCTCTTCGATGTCACCAGCGGTCATGTGATTGCCTCGCACGAGCCCGATCGCAAATCCGACCCCGCCTCGCTCACCAAGCTCATGACCGCCTACCTGGCGTTCAACGCAATCAAGGAAAAACGGCTGGCAATGGATGCGCGCCCAATGGTCTCGCAGCGTGCCTACAAGGCAATCGGGTCACGAATGTTCGTCGAACCCGCGTCGCCGCCCACCGTTGAAGAGCTGTTGCGCGGCATGATCATTCAATCGGGTAACGACGCCTCGATGGTGCTTGCCGAGGCGCTGGCCGGCGGCGAAGAGCCGTTTGCGCAACTCATGAACCGCGAAGCCGAGCGGCTGGGCATGCGCAACACCCAATTCAGAAACTCAACCGGCCTGCCCAATGCCGAGCACTACTCCACCCCACGTGATCTCGCCATTCTGGCAACTCGGCTGATCTCCGATCACCCTGATTTTTACAAGCTCTACTCGGAGCGCGAGTTCACCTTCAACAAAATCCGCCAGCCCAATCGCAACCGACTGCTGTTCGTTGACCCGAGCGTCGATGGCATGAAAACCGGCTACACCGAAGCGGCCGGCTACTGCCTGATTTCCTCAGCCCGTCGCGAGCAACCCGGCGCGGGCTTTTCCAGGCGTCTGATCGCCGTGGTCATGGGCGCGGCCACCGAATCGGTTCGCATCACCGAATCGCAACGCCTGCTCAACTACGGCTTCCAGAATTTCGACACGGTGCGCGCATATTCAAAAGGGCAGGAACTGGGCAGCTATCCGGTCTGGAAAGGTAAGGACGTGCTGGTGGCAGGTGCGGTTGATCGGGATATATTCGTCACCGTGCCGCGCGGCCAGACCGAAAAAATCAAGGGTGAAGTCGAGCGGGTGGAACCCCTGCTGGCGCCGATCACCCAGGGCCAGCGTATCGGCACGCTGCGGGTTAAGCTGGGCGATCAGGTGCTGGCCGAGCGGGCCGTACTCGCGCAGGCCGCGGTGGATCAGGCGGGCTGGATCGGCCGGCTCTGGGACGGTCTGCGGCTTCGATTCACCAAGTAACCCCGATCGAATACCAAGCAAAAGCGAGGCGCGGTAATGAATGAGGCGATCGTCTATCTGAACGGAGCATTCGTGCCGCTGGCCGAAGCCCGTATTCCGGTGCTTGACCGCGGTTTCATCTTCGGCGATGGCGTCTATGAAGTGGTGCCGGTCTACGCGGGGCGGCCGTTTCGCCTGACGCAGCATCTGCAACGGCTAGCTCGCAGCCTGGCTGCCATCGGAATCGACAACCCCTTTGACGAGGCTGGCTGGCGAGGGTTGATCGGTGATCTGGTTGACCGTCACACCTGGCCCAATCAGTTTGTCTACCTACAGGTCACCCGGGGGGTGGCGCGTCGCGACCATGCGTTTCCCAAGGGCATCACGCCCACGGTATTCGCCATGTCAAGCGAGTTCACCATCCCGCCGGCCGCGCAGCGCGAGCAGGGCGTCAGCGCGATCACCGCGCCCGATGAACGGTGGCTCCACTGCGACATCAAGTCGGTGTCGTTGCTGGGCAATGTGCTTGCCAAGCAGAGCGCAGTTGAGGCGGGTGCGGCCGAGTGCCTGATGTTCCGAGACGGCATGCTCACCGAAGGCTCCTCCAGCAATATCTGGGTGGTACGGGGTGGCAGGGTGCTGGGCGCGCCGGTGAACCACCTGGTGCTTGAGGGCATCCGCGTTGGGCTGCTCGGCGAGCTCTGCGAGCGCTGTGGGCTTGACTATGAGCTTCGCCGTATTCCGCGCGAAGAAGTGCTGGCGGCCGATGAGCTCATGCTCACCTCGGCCACGCGCGAAATTCTTCCGATCACGCGGCTCGATGGTGCGCCGGTCGGCAGTGGCCGTCCTGGCCCGGTTTACCAGCGGCTGATTGAGGCCTATCAGGCCGCCACCCGCGAGGCATGAAAGCGGCCTTGGGTGCGGCCAGTCTGGCGCAGACGCAATGAGCGAGTCCGACGTCTGGGCCCGGATCGGGCAGCTGCTCGAGTTTCCGGTCGATTTTCCGATCAAGGTCATGGGGCGGCGCTCGGATGATTTTGCGCAGACGATTGCCGCACTGGTGAGCGCGCGCGTGCCCGGGTTCGACCCCGCCACCATTGAGCTGCGCGCTTCATCACGGGGTGCCTGGTTGAGCATCACCCTGATGGTTCGCGCGCACTCGCGCGAACAGCTGCAGACGCTGTATGGTGAACTGTCGGCCCATCCGATGGTTCGCATCGTGCTTTAGAGGGCTGCCATCGTACCGCTGCTGCGACCTTTCACGCGCGTACAGTACGCGGTCACGCTCGAAGCGATGCGCGAATTCACCCGCACCCGCGGGCCCGATACGCCGGATGAGATCTGGCTGGTCGAACACGCCCCGGTATTCACGATGGGGCTGGCTGCGCGCACCGAGCATCTGCTGGCGCCGGGACATATCGATGTGGTTCAGACCGAGCGCGGCGGTCAGGTCACCTATCACGGACCGGGGCAGGTGATCGCCTATCCGTTGATCGAGCTTCGTCGACTTGGCATTGGCGTGAAAGAGCTGGTGTATCGCTATGAACAGGCCATCATCCAGACGCTGTCGGTGTGGGCGATCGATGCCCGCCGGATTGCGGGTGCGCCAGGCGTGTTCGTACCGATGGCAGGCGGCTCGGGCGCATTTGCTGGCTGGGCCAAGATCGCGGCGCTGGGTGTGCGAATCGTCCGCGGATGCAGCCTGCATGGGCTTGCCCTCAATGTGAACATGGATCTTGAGCCGTTTGGCCGAATTCATCCCTGTGGTCATCCGGGCCTGCGCACGGTGGATCTCGCCGCGCTGGGCGTCGCCGCTGAAACCGATCGCGTTGCCGAACAGCTGGGCGAGCGCCTGGTGGCGCATCTGACGCGCGATCAACTCCGCTAGACTGTCGTCATCATGAGCCCGACCAACCTGCCCGATTCGACGCCCGAGGTCTATGACCCGAGCGCCAAGCAAAAGGCCGCAGCCAAAACCTCCCGCATCCCGATCAAGGTGGTGCCCGCGGGTGAGGTACTGCGCAAACCCGACTGGATTCGCGTTCGCGCGGCAAGCCCCGGCAGCCGTTTCCACGACATCAAGCGCATTCTTCGCGAGCACCGCCTGCACACGGTATGCGAAGAGGCCAGCTGCCCCAATATCGGCGAGTGCTTTGGCAAGGGCACGGCCACGTTCATGATCATGGGTGACAAATGCACACGGCGCTGCCCGTTCTGCGATGTGGGTCACGGCCGACCCGACCCGCTTGATGCCGATGAGCCCGCCAATCTGGCGCGCACCATCGCAGCGCTGGGTCTTGAATACGTGGTGATCACCAGCGTTGACCGCGATGATCTTCGCGATGGTGGCGCTGCGCACTTCGTTGAATGCATTCAACGCGTGCGCGAGGCGTCGCCGCGCACGCGCATCGAAGTGCTGGTGCCCGATTTTCGCGGCCGACTCGATCGTGCGCTCGACATTCTCGAGGCAGCCCCGCCCGATGTCATGAACCACAACCTCGAAACCGTTCCCAGGCTCTACCGCGAAGCCCGACCCGGCTCCGATTACCGCCACTCCCTCAAGCTGCTGGCGGAATTTCGCGCGCGCGTGCCGGGTGTGCCGACCAAGTCCGGGCTGATGCTGGGCCTGGGTGAAACCGATGACGAGATTCTCGAGGTCATGCGCGATCTGCGCGAACACCAGGTCGACATGCTCACCATTGGCCAGTACCTGGCGCCGTCAAATGCCCATCTGCCGGTGCGTCGCTACGTTCATCCCGATGTGTTCGCAATGTTCGCCGAGCAGGCGCAGACGATGGGCTTTGTGCATGCGGCAGTAGGACCGCTGGTGCGGTCGTCGTATCACGCTGACCGCCAGGCGGAGGCCGCCGGGTTGCACAGCGACTGAGCCCCGCAGCCACTGCCCTGAGCGCCTTCAGAAATTTGAACGGAGACCTGCCATGATCGAACTGTATTACTCGCCTGGTGCCTGCTCGTTTGTGCCGCATGTTGGGCTTGAAATGGTTCGCGAAGCCACCGGACAGACCTTTGAGGCCAAGCTGATCAAGCTGCATCGCGGCGAGCATCGAACGCCCGAGTATCTGGCGATCAACCCCGAGGGCCAGGTGCCCACGCTGGTCATCGACGGCAAGGTCCTCACCCAGATTGTCTCGATGTGTGATTTTCTTGATCGCAGCCATCCGCAGGTGGGGCTGCTGCCCGCCGACCACTGGGCGCGCGCTCAGGCGCTGTCCACGCTTGCCTGGTTCAACAATACGGCGCACCCCACCTTTACGCATGTGTTCATGCCAAACAAGTTTGCCGAGACCGACGCCTGCCAGGCCGAGGTCAAGCGATTAGGTCGCGATCGCTATCTGGAACTACTCACCCGTATCAACGGCATGCTCGCCGCGCGGTCGGGTTCTTTCTGGCTCGGCGAAAAACTGTCGGTGCTGGATGCGTATGCGCTCACGCTGCTTCGGTGGGGCAGCATTGCCGGCATCGACCCTGAGTCGCTGCCCGCCTATCACGCCTATGTGCAGGGGGTGGCACAGGCCAAACCGGTGGCCGAAGCGATTGAGCGCGAGCGGCTGCAACTCAATATGTTTCGCAAGGCCTGAGCCGGGTCAGACAAACACGGTCAGCACGCCGGTGTAGCCGTGCAGGCGACCGTCGGCGATTTCACCGTGGGCAAAGAATCCGGCGAGCGGCACCTCGCCCAGGTTGTGCCGGATCAACGCCAGTTCAGCGCCGCTTGCGCCGAAAAGCCGCTGACCCCGCGCCACGCAGCTGACGTAGTGCGCACCGCGAGCGACCTGTCCGCTTGCCTCCAGGTCTTCGCGCAGCTCGGTGCAGATCCGGATCAGGTCGGCACGGGCGGCTGCCGCGTCGCGGCGGCAAAAGACTGCACGGTCGCCGGTATTCGGGCCGCCCGCCACAGCAATTGCGCGGCTGACCGGATCAATGCCCACAAGATCGTTGATCCGGTGCGCGCCGAAGCCGATTTTTCGCGGCTCGCCGGCCGCCGCCAGACCCACCTGCAGGCCACGTGCCGAGGGCGCTTCACGGAGCAGCTTGAGCAGCTGTTGCGGATTTCTCGCGTGCCGTTCAGGCACGCTGATGCCCAGGTCTTCGAACATCACGTCGAGCGCGGGCCGATCGTCGAGCGTAAGGATTGCCTGGCCGCGGCAGCTCGATACCGTGTGCTCACGCCCGATTGGCGAACAGCCGTGGGTGACGCGCGACAACAGCGACACCTCGGGCCCGAAACAAACGCCTGACACGGCTCGCGGTCCTGCGCTGCCCTCGCTGATCCGCGCGGCAGAACCAAACGGTTCCACCACGCCGCCGAACACCAGGCCGGGTGCGGCGGTTTCACTCAATCCGCGGATCCGATCGGTCAAGCCCTCGGCATAGGGGTCGGCATGCAGCAACAGGCTGGAGCCGGGCGCAACCAGCCGCTCGGCGGCGCCGCGTTCCTCCTGCCAGGCAGCGCCAAAGGGCTGCACGCTTCCGGCGGGCAATTGCCCCACCAAAATCGCAACCGCCGGTTCATCGAGATATTCGGCACTGTCGGCACAGATACCGGGCACACAGGCGCCACTCCAGAGAACCTCGGGCATCCTGCGCTCGAGCAGCTCCTGGATATCGGCAAAGTTCGTGACAAACGCAGTGCTGGCGTAGACCAGCCCCAGAAGCGGCGGATGCCGCGCGTCGGGTTCGCGACCCAGTTGCGTCAGCGCGAGCTCGGTGGCCATGCGCCAGTCGGGATGGCTGGCGTGGCCGCAGACGAATCCGCCCATCGTTGATTCAGTCATCAGGGAATCATCGGCCTGGGCTGGTGGAGCGCCGCCGCGCCCGGGCGGGCGGCTTCGCATCGCCTGCAGATTTTGACGCGGCAGGCCGCCTGCTGGCCGAGGTCCGGTTGCGCGAGTCCTTCTTGGCTTTCGCAGGCCCCGGCTGGGCGGTTTGCCCGGTTGCCGCGGGCGTGATGCCGGCAAGGGCGGATTCGGCGACCTGCTGAAACTGGGTCTGCAGCGTCTGCCACCAGGCGCTCGGATCGACAGCGCCTGGCCATGCGCCGGTTTGCGCGTCGTTCGAGGCGGGCGGCGGCTGATCGCGGCTGCCCGCGCCGGAGGCGGCATCGGGCGCATGCCCCGAGTCCGCCCTGCGCTGGCTCGCCGGGTGCCCGGGATCGGAATCGCCGCCGCTCGCGACACCCGCGTGAGCGGCTTCCTGCGCGGCCTCGGCCGCAGCGCGTGCCGCAGCACCGAAGCTCTGCAGCGACGACAGCGTTGCCCGCTGCAGTTCAAGTGTCTGCACTGAACCGCGAAGCAGGTTCAGGTTGAGCATCAGCCACTGCTCGATGGTTTTCAGATCGGCGATCCGCTTGTCGAGTTCTTCCGGGTCAAGCGTGGGCGTCATGGCCGATGGAATTGGCATGGCGGACCAATGACGACGCGCGACTTCCATTGCATCAAACATCGACTTGAAATCGAACAGGCCGCTGGCCGGATCGGGGCGCGCTGAGTGTGGGTCGCTGGCCATCGGGAGTCTCCTCGAGCAGCGGTGCAAGGCGCAGAATACGCCCGAACCGTTGATTATCACCCGCACGGCGCGCACCGCAAGTCAGTGCTGCTACATTTGACAGCCCTGCCTGCCACGCGCGGCGTGCTTCCGACCACCGGTGCAACCTCCATGACCGACGGCAACGACATTGAAACCCTCCGGGATATTCTGGCGCGCGCCCGCACGATCGCAGTGGTGGGCCTGTCGGCCGACTGGTTCAGGCCCAGCTATTTCGCAGCCAAGTACATGCTCGAGCACGGCTATCGCGTTATTCCGGTGAACCCGAAGTATTCGGAAATCCTGGGCGAAAAGTGCTATCCATCCCTGGAAGCAGTCGATCAGCCAATTGACATCGTCGATGTGTTTCGCCGCGCCCAGGACCTGCCGCCGATCGCGAACGTGGCGGTCAAAGTTGGCGCGCGCGTGCTGTGGCAACAGTTGGGCGTGGCAAGCGCCGACGCGGATCGCATCGCGCGCGAAGCCGGGCTTGCCTCAGTGTTTGACCGCTGTGTGAAGATCGAACACGCGCGGATCTTCGGTGGTCTGAACTGGGTCGGCGTCAACACCGGCATCATCAGCGCCAGGCGGCCTCGACTGGCTGTTCGCTGAACCATCCAGGCGCGGAGTCGACCATGGCAGACCGAAAGTTCGGACTTGAAACCCTCTGTGTGCATGCCGGCCAGATTCCGGATGCCGTCACCGGCGCACGGGCGGTGCCGATTCATCCCAGCACCTCGTTTGTGTTTGATTCGGCCGATCATGCGGCGAGCCTGTTCAACCTTCAAACCTTTGGCAACGTTTATTCGCGGCTCTCCAACCCCACGGTGTCCGTGCTTGAAGAGCGCGTGGCTGCGCTGGAAGGCGGGCGCGCTGCCATCGCCAGCGCAAGCGGCATGGCTGCTGAGGCGATGGCTTTAATGACCATCCTGCAGGCGGGTGACCATGTGGTAGCGGCCGGCGCGTTGTATGGTGGCAGCGTCACGATGCTGTCGGTCAACCTGAAGAAATTCGGAATTGAGACCAGCTTCGCCGAGGTCACCCGGCCCGAGACGTTCGCTGCCGCCATCCGCCCGCAGACGCGCGCCATGTTTGTCGAAAGCCTCGGCAACCCCAGCCTCGCGATCGCCGACCTCGCTGCGCTTGCCGACATTGCGCATGCGCATGGGGTGCCGCTGGTGGTTGACAACACCGTGCCCAGTCCGGCGCTCTGCAATCCAATTCAGCTTGGCGCCGACATCGTGGTGCACAGCGCCACCAAGTACCTGGGGGGGCACGGCACCACGCTCGCCGGGGTCGTGGTCGAGTCGGGCAAATTCCCCTGGGACAACGGGCGCTTTCCCGGCATGACCGAACCTTCAGCGGGCTACCACGGCGTGCGCTGGTACGAAACCTTTGGCGACTTTGGTTTCACGATGCGCGCCCGCATGGAAACCCTGCGGGTCTACGGCGCGGCGCTCGCCCCTGCAAGCGCCTGGCAGATCCTGCAGGGCATCGAAACGCTGCCAATCCGCATGCAGCGACACTGCGAAAACGCGCTCGCGGTTGCAAGGTTTCTGCAGGACGATCCCAGGGTGAGTTTCGTGATCTACCCCGGGCTCGAGACGCATCCACAGCACGCGCTTGCCCAGCGGCAGATGCGCGGTGGCTCAGGTCTGCTCGCCTTCGGCATTCGGGGCGGTTCGGACGCGGGGGTGCGGTTCATCGAAGCGGCGCGGCTGATGAGCCATCTGGTGAACATCGGCGATACCCGCACGCTGGTAAGCCACCCCGCCAGCACCACCCACCGCCAGCTCGATGCCGACCAGCTGGTGGCCGCCGGCGTCACGCCCGAACTGGTTCGCATTTCAGTCGGGCTTGAGAGCCTTGACGACATTTTGTGGGATGTCGATCAGGCGCTGTCGGCGGCTGCGCGCTAGCCGCGACACTCAGCCCTGCAGCGAGCGCCACATCTCGATATCGCGCTCGGCGGTCCACACTCGCGGGTGCTTGATGCCGTTTGCCTCGTCATAGGCCCGCGACACATCAAACGGCAGGCAGTGTTCGTAGATGAAGACATTGCCGAACACCGGGTCCATTACCTTGCGGGTGTCCTCAAACACCTGCTTCAAGGTTTTGCCCGCGGCAACGCCGGCACGCGCGGTGGCGTACAAATCGCCCACCCATTTTTTGGTGTAGTCGATTCCTGCGTTGCAGGCGGCCACGCCCTGCAAAACCGGGCCTCGACCCGGCACCAGCTGCTCGGCTCCCAGCGCACGCAGTCGCTCGAGGGTGTCGGGCCATTCCTCGAGCTGAGCATCACCGGTGTAGACGCCCGCGTTGTACTCGACCAGATCGCCCGAGAAGCAGATTTTCTGCGATGGGATCCAGGCGATCGTATCGCCGCGCGTGTGGCCCGCGCCGATGTGCATCAGCTTGACCTCAAGCCCACCCAGGTAAAGCGTGAGCTCGCGCTCGAACACCATGGTTGGCCAGGTGAGGCCGGGCACCGATTCCACCGCCTGGAACAGCCGGGGGAAGCGCTCGATTTCGGACTTCATGTCGGCCTCACCGCGCTCGACGATCAGGTCCCAGGTGCCCCGCGACGCAATGATTTCGGTGGCGCCTTCGGCGAAGTAGGCGGACGCGCCGAGGACCCGAACTGCGTGATAGTGCGACAGCACCACATGCCGGATGGGCTTGTCGGTGACGGTGCGAATACGATCGATCAGGTCACGCGCCATGACCGGTGTTGCGGTGGTGTCGATCACCATGACCGAGTGGTCGCCGATGATCACGCCCGAGTTCGGATCGCCTTCGGCCGTGTAGGCATACGCGTTGTCGGACAGCTTGGTAAACGAAACCTGCTTGGCCGACAGATCAGCCTTGGATGCGAACGCTTTGTTCATGGGAATCCTCATGGGCAATGGTCGATGGGTTCGCAAGCCCGTGCAGCCCTTCGAGCCACAGGTCGGCTGCAAGATCGGCAAAGCGCTCATGACTGATCGCTCCGTCCGGCTTGAACCAGGCGAACGTGAAGTTGATCATACCGAGAAGCGCCATGGTGATGACGCTTCGCTCGGCCGACACGGCAGCGCCTGGCGCGGCGTGCGCGATCAGCTCTGTGAGCCCTGACACCATCGCGCGCTGCTGGGCGCGGATCTGCTCGGCCTCTTGGGGTGCAAGGAAGCGCAGGTCATGAAGCAGCACCGCGTGGTAGGCGCGCGAGTGCCGATACTCGGCCATCAGTGCGCGCAGCGTGCCGCGCAGCGCCTCACGCGGCGCGAGGCCGCCCGGCGGTTGCGTGGCGGCGAGGATAGACAGGAGGCGCTTTGTGTAGCGATCGAGCGCCTCAAACAGGAGCGCCTGCTTGCTCGGGTAGTAGTGGTAAAGCGTGGCCTTCGACACCCCACAGGCCTGCGCGAGCATCGCCATGGATGCCGCGGCATAGCCCGTCTGTGCGAACGCCTCGACCGCGCGCGAGAGAATGCGGTCGCGCTGCGTGTCGTAGTCGGCCGCGCGCGTGCGAGCCATCAGCGCTCGTCAAAGCTCAGGCGTACTTCGGCCGTGACCGGATGCGCCTGACAGCTGAGCACAAAGCCCGAATCAAGCTCATGCTGCTCGAGCGAGTACTGTTTATCCATCTGCACTTTGCCCTCAAGAACGCGCGCACGACAGGTGCAGCAGACCCCCGCCTTGCAGGCATACGGCAGCCCAATTCCCGCCGCCATCGCAGAATCAAGAATGCTGGGACCTTCGAACGGTACGCCGATCGCACGCGCCTTGCCGTCGACCACGATGGTGACGCGCGCGCTTGCGGGCTGGCCGCGCAGCGCGTCAGCGGTTCCCGCCGCGACCGGCTGCGGTGGCGGGGGGCGTTTGGCGGGTGGCGCATCCGGGCTTGCGAACCGTTCGATGCGAATCCGTTCGCGGGCGACACCAGCCTGCGCGAGTGCCGCTTCAGCCGCCGCCATCATCGGGGCGGGGCCGCAGACAAACGCGTACTCGAGCACCGAGGCATCGATTACGCGCTCGAAGAAACGGGACATTCTCGCTCGGTCAAGCAGGCCGTTTAAAAGGTCGACTTCGGTAGTCTCTTCCGACAGCACATGGAAGATGGATAGCCGTTCGATCCAGCGGTTCTTCAGCCCCTCGAGCGCTTCGAGAAACATGATCGAACCCACGGTGCGATTGCCGTAGATCAGCGTGAAGCGACACTCCGGCTCGGTTTCAAGGGCGGTCTTGATGAGCGCGAGCATCGGAGTAATGCCCGAGCCGCCCGCGACGCCAAGGTAGTGCCGCTTTCCCTGTGGCGCAAATGCGATGCCGAAGCGCCCATCAGGCGTCATGACGTCAATGTCGCGTCCAGCCCGAAGTTGATCGTTGGCCCAATTCGAAAAGCGCCCGCCCGCCACGCGACGGATGCCCACCTTAAGCGTGCCGCTCGCATCGAAGTCCGATGGCGAGGAGCAGATCGAATAGGAACGACGCACCGATTCGCCATCAATGTCGGCCGCCAGCGTGACGAATTGGCCGGCGCTGAACCGGTACGCTTCGCGAAGCGGTTGGGGAACCGCAAATCGCACGCTGATCGCATCAGTGGCCTCCTGGCGAACTTCGGCGATCGTCAAGCGGTGCAGGGTGGGAAAGGCCATCGCAGTCAGTAAGGCTTGAAGTAGTCGAAGGGTTCGGCGCAGGCGCGGCAGCGATAAAGCGATTTGCACGCGGTCGAGCCGTATTCGGACAGCTCTTCGGTATGCGTTGAACCGCAGCGGGGACAGGCGGGCTCGGCCTGCCCGCGGTCCCGTGGATGCGACGTGAATCGAATCACGCTGCGCTGAGCCTGCTCAGTGCGCGAGGGCCCGAGGCAGGCGGGGGGTGCAATGCCGGCATGAAGCAGTTTGGCCCTGCCTTCGGCCGTGATCCAGTCGCTGCTCCAGGCGGGCGCGAGCGCAATGCGCACTTCAAACGGGGCAACGCCCGCGGCAGTGAGCGCCGAGCGCACGTCGTCGTGAATCGCATCGGTTGCAGGGCAGCCCGTGTAGGTGGGCACGATCGTTACAACAACGCGATCGTCCTCGAGGTCGACCGTGCGCAAAATGCCAAGGTCTTCCAGGGTGAGCGAGGGAATTTCGGGGTCACAGACCCGCGCAGCTGCCTCGCGTGCGCGCATCAAACGGTCTTGCAAAATGCGGTCTTGCAACATGCGGTCCCCCGGCGCATTCACCAGCGCGCTCCCGGGTGCGCGCGCGCCAGCGACTGCATTTCAGCGAGCATCGGGCCGAGGTACTCGCTGTGCTGTCCAAGCTTGCCCGTTGAGAGGAAACGGCTCTCGGCAGGGCGCGCGAGGCCAGCCTCTGCGAGTACCGAGTCGAGCGTCTGATCCCAGGCGGGCTTGAGCGTCGCCACGACGATGCCGTGTCCGGATGCGGCAAGCGCGAGTTCGACCGGATCGGCGTTCCAGAATTCATGGGTATAGGGATAGAGACGTTCGATCGCCGAGGCGATGCGTGCGCGCGACTGTTCAGTGCCGTCGCCCAATCTCACCATCCACGTTCCAAAGTGCCGCAGATGCGCGCGCGCCTCGTTCACGGATCGCGCGGCAATTGCAGCCAGGCCTGTATCGGCGCAGGCTGCAAGCGCGGGCCAGAGATGAACCTGCAGTGCCGCGTGCAGAAAGCCTCGAACGATGGTGATCGCGAAGTCGTCGTGCGGGCCATTGCCGTTGGGAAGTTCCAGCAGGGTGTAGTTGCGAAATGCGGCCTCATCACGAAGGTACGCAAGTGCGTCTTCATCGCGCCCCTGCGCTTCACGCTCGCCTGCCAGCGCAAGCAGCAGCCTCGCCTGGCCGACGCAGTCGAGCGCGATATTGGTCAGCGCAATGTCTTCCTCCAGCGCTGGGCCGTGCCCGGACCACTCGGAGAGCCGCTGCGCGTGCACCAGCGCGCTGTCGCCCAGGCGCAGCAACTGCTCGATTGCCGCGCCGGTAGCCGCCACCGCCGCTGTCATCGCGCCTCACCCTGAAACCGCGCACACCGCCGGTCGCGGCCGGCCCTACATGTGGCGAACTTCATCGGGTAGCTCGTAGAAGGTGGGATGACGATAGATTTTGTCGGCCATCGGACCGAAGTCGATGTCCTGATCTTCGGGCCTCGATGCGGTGATGGCGTTGGACGGGACGACCCACAGGCTTACGCCCTCCAGGCGTCGCGTGTAGACGTCGCGGGCCATCTCGAGCGCCATCTGTGCGTCGGCCGCATGAAGGCTGCCACAGTGACGGTGATCGAGGCCCTGGCGGCTTCGGACAAAAACCTCCCAGAGCGGCCAGTCAAGGGAAGAGGAAACAGAATCTGACATGAGGGGTCTCCTTGCGGCGAGTGCGCGCTCAGGCTGCGGCAGGGTGAGCGCGTTCGCTGCGCTTGCGCGCATGGGCAGCCGCGGCTTCGCGCACCCAGGCGCCGCGCTCGTGCGCATCGCGCCGTGCCTGAAGCCGCTCTCGATTGCAGGGGCCATCGCCATTGACCACCTGCCAGAATTCATCCCAATTGATTGGGCCATGGTCGTAGTGGCCGCGCTCGGCGTTCCAGCGAAGGTCGGGGTCGGGGAGCGTGATTCCGAGCAGCTCGGCCTGGGGCACGGTGGCATCGATGAATTTTTGCCGGAGCTCATCGTTGGAGATGCGCTTGATGCCCCACTTCATGGTCTGGGCTGAATGGATAGACTCAGCGTCGCTGGGCCCGAACATCATCACCACGGGCCACCACCATCGATTGACCGCGTCCTGCACCATCGCGAGCTGCGAATCGGTGCCGCGCGACATCGTGAGCAGCGACTCGAAGCCCTGGCGCTGATGAAACGACTCTTCCTTGCAGATTCGGATCATCGCGCGCGCGTACGGCCCATACGAGCAGCGGCAGAGCGGAATCTGGTTCATGATCGCGGCGCCGTCCACCAGCCAGCCGATCACCCCGACATCGGCCCAGGTCAGGGTTGGGTAGTTGAAGATGCTCGAATATTTTGCGCGACCATCAAGAAGGGCCTGCTGCATCTGCGAGCGGGGCGTGCCCAACGTTTCGGCGGCCGAATACAGGTAAAGCCCGTGACCGCCTTCGTCCTGGATTTTGGCCAGAAGGATCGCCTTGCGCTTCAGACTTGGCGCGCGGGTCACCCAGTTGCCCTCCGGCAGCATGCCGACGATCTCGGAATGGGCATGCTGCGAGATCTGCCTGACCAGCGTTCGCCGGTAAGCGTCGGGCATCCAGTCCTGGGGTTCAACCTTTCGGTCGGCTGCAATGCGGGCCTCAAACGCGCGCTCTGCATCCGTGGCGGTCTTGGCAGACGATTCCCGCGAGAGGTCCATGGCTTGCGTATACATCGCGTCTCCGGATTAGGGCCTGTCCCGATTGAAAACTTGTGACAGTTTATTCGCCGACCGACCGGTCGGTCAATTTTTCGCCGCCGCTTCATGTCGGCCATGGGGACGCCGATTGCTTCGGCGCAACAATCCGACGATTTGACAGGCGTCAGACAATTGGCGACAGTTCAAGGTTCCCTGGAGGGGTGCCCGAGTGGCTAAAGGGGGCAGACTGTAAATCTGTTGGCTTACGCCTACGTTGGTTCGAATCCAACCTCCTCCACCAGGAACGGCAGCGGGGGTTTGGTGCGAAAGCGCCGAATCAGTTTGTTGGCTGTGCGGGTGTAGCTCAATGGTAGAGCAGAAGCCTTCCAAGCTTACGACGAGGGTTCGATTCCCTTCACCCGCTCCAGTTCTCGCAGCAGGTTCTCGCAGGTTATTTGGCAAGTTTTGCCCATGTGGCTCAGTGGTAGAGCACTCCCTTGGTAAGGGAGAGGTCACGCGTTCGATCCGCGTCATGGGCACCACCAACCCGCCGGGTGTGACGGCGGAGAATCGAGCCGGCAGGCGGGTTGCGGCCTGGCGGATTCAAGGTTGCAACCCCGGGTCGCAACAGCGTTCGCCGATGGCCAAAGGCCTGGCGGGCGTCCCGAAGAGAGGCGCGTCGGTTGATCGCTGCCCGTGTCAGGAATCAGGAGCTTGAAAGATGGCAAAAGGCAAGTTTGAGCGTACGAAGCCGCACGTGAACGTTGGGACGATTGGGCACGTGGACCATGGAAAGACGACGCTGACGGCGGCGATCACGACGGTGCTGTCGACGAAGTTTGGCGG
>VGHA01000063.1 GCA_016868375.1 Betaproteobacteria bacterium
GCACGGCGCTCTTCAGGCGCCGAATAGCGCTTGCGATTCTGCTCATAAAAGGCGGCCACGTCGGACTCTGCAACCGAGATGCGGGCCGCAAGCTGCTCAGCATCAAGCAGCACGTATTGAACGGTTGCCGATTCCGGCAACTGGAACACTTCGGGACGCGAATCGTAATACTTGCGAAGTTGTGCTTCGTCGGGCTGAACCTTTTCCGCAAACGCTTCAGGGCGTAGCGAGATCTCGCCAACCTCCCTCACCTCGGACAGGATACGCCCGAGCCGGGTTAACACGGCTTGCGGCACGATTGACGATTGCGACAGGGCTTCAGGAAGTTCGCGCATCGCCACATCGCGACGCAACTCAGATTCAAAAAACGCTTCGTTCCGTCCACGCGCACCGACGTAGGCGCGATAGCGCTCAAGATCGAAGCTGCCATCTGGACGCTGCAGGCCGGGAATGGCCATGATTGCGTCGCGAAGCCGCTCATCGCTTACCGCGATCTTGTGCGAGCGCGCATGAACGGCCAGCACTTTCTGATCGATCAGGCCCTCGAGGAGCTCTCGCCTGGCGGCCGGCGTATCGAACATCTGCGGATCAATCGACGACCCAAACATCTGTCGGATGCGATCGTACTGTTCGCGCTGCGCCTGCTCGAACTCGTTTCGGGAAATCGGCTCGCCCGCCACACGGGCCACGCTATCGCCGTCGGACATCAAGCGGTCGTATCCCTGTATCCCAAAAAATGCGAAGGCAGGAAAGATCAAAACGATGATGATGAACAGCAGAATGCGCTGATGTTTGCGAACCGAATCGAACATGGCTTCGTCCGGGTGCCAGCGAGGGCACAAGTGGCAAGACAAAAAAAGAGGGCGAACTTTCGTTCGCCCTCGGTACTTGGCGGAGTGGACGGGACTCGAACCCGCGACCCCCGGCGTGACAGGCCGGTATTCTAACCGACTGAACTACCACTCCAGATACTGCTTCAACAACTCGGTTGGTTGAATGGGCGAACCCCCTCAACCCAACGTCACGCTAACTGCCCGCTCACAACAGGACCTGGTGGGTGCTGAGAGGCTCGAACTCCCGACCTACGCCTTGTAAGGGCGCCGCTCTACCAACTGAGCTAAGCACCCGCTCGAGCGAATCCGGAATTGTAGCGAAATCTGCGATGCCTCGCAAACGGACCCAAGGCTTGCAGCATTAGTTGATGGCGTCTTTGAGCGCCTTGCCTGGACGAAACTTTGGCACGTTCGCCTTCTTGATCTTGATCACCGCGCCGGTGCGCGGGTTACGACCGGTGCGGGCCGCGCGCTTGCCAACGGCGAAGGTACCAAAACCCACCAGGGTCACGGTGCCCCCTTTTTTCAAGGTTGTCCGCACTGCACCGATCAGCGCATCGAGCGAACGGCCGGCAGCGGCCTTCGAAATGTCAGCTTGTTTGGCGATGTGCTCGATCAGTTCGTTCTTGTTCACTATGGTCCCCTCAGTGCGGAGTTGAATGCGCCCGGAAGAAACAATGAGATGGTGTGGGCGCCAAAAAAAGAGCGCGTATTAAATCGCCGCCAGCGGCGGCTGTCAATTGAAGGAAAGCGCTGCAGTCAATTTATCATGCGATCCAACCGAGAAGACCGGGAGCTACTGTCCCCGAAGCCCCGCTTCCCGAATCAGGCGTCCCCGCGACACAAACTCTCTCTCGATCACAGCGGCCAACTCGCGAGGCTCATTGGCCACCACGATCAAGCCGGACGCCGCAAGCTTGTCGCGACTTTCAGGCTCTGAAAGGCCCGCGCGAATCGCTGCACTCAGTCGTGCCTGAATCGGCGCAGGCAGGTTGGCGGGCGCAAAAAACGCAAGCCAGGAGCCCAGTTCAAAGCCGCTGAAAGTTTCAGCGAAGGTTGGCACATCGGGCAGTCCCGAGTAGCGGGTCGCGCTGGTAACCGCCAGCGCGCGCAAACGCCCCGACTGGATGTGTGGCAACACGGTGATCGCGCTGGCAAACACCATGGGGATCTGGTTGCCGAGAAGATCTGCAATGGCTGGAGCGCCGCCTTTGTACGGCACATGCACGAACTGCGCGCCCGAGCGCTCTCGCAGCAACTCACCGGCCAGATGGTGCGGCGAGCCGGCTCCAGAGCTTCCAAATCCACCTTTATCCGGATTCCGGCGCACCCACTCGACGAGTTCGGACACCGAGCGGGCAGGTACATTGGGGTTGACCACCAGGACGATCGGATTGGCAGCCGCAAGCGTGAGCGGCGTGAAATCGCGAATCGGGTGGTAGCTGGGGTTCGCCATCATGTGCGTGCTGGAGCTGTGGGTGGAGTCGGTGCCCAGCAGGAAGGTGTAGCCATCAGGCGCGGAGCGCGCGACATGCTCGGTGCCGATGATTCCGCTTGCGCCCGCTCGGTTCTCAACCACAACGGGTTGGCCCAATGCCGCAGAGACCTTCTGCGCGACCAGCCGCCCCAAAGCGTCGGTCGATGCGCCCGGTGGATAGGGAACGACCAGTCGAATGGGTCGATCGGGCCATGAACCCTGCGCCGATACGGAACCGCTCATCACCAGCGCGGAAAGCGTCAAGCATGCACGTCTGCGATCCATTATTTCTCCCTTGTCTGTTTCGGGAACGAGCGTAGAAGGGCCTCCAGACTGAAGTCAATCGCCACATGCTGACAGACCGTTCCGGTATCCCCCTTCCAGCAGTATCATCGGGTCATGCTAGGTCCGACGATCCGGCCCGGCATATTTACCCATCACCTTTTTTGGACTTCATATGAGTGTTCTTAAAGTCGTCGCAATCTCGGGCAGCCTGCGTGCCAAGTCATACAACCATGCCGCATTGCGGGCGGCTGCTGAGCTTGCGCCAGACGATCTTGAAATTCGAATTGTCGACTACGCTGCAGTGCCGTTGTACAACCAAGACGATCAGGCTAAAGGCTTCCCTGGATCAGTGGAGGCGCTCCGGGCCGAGATCGCCGGCGCCGATGGCCTGTTGATCGCAAGCCCCGAGTACAACTTCTCGGTCAGTGGCGTGCTCAAAAACGCGATTGACTGGCTCTCGCGAACCAACCCGCAACCATTCAAGGGCAAACCCACCGCGATCCTGTCGGCCACCATGGGCCCTATTGGCGGCGCGCGCAGTCAGTATGATCTGCGCAAGATCATTGGGGGAATCGAAGCCAACGTTCTCACCAAGCCTGAGGTATTCATCGGCGCCTGTCACACCAAATTCAACGAACAGGGACAGCTCACTGACGAAGCCACCCGGAAGATCATCGGCGAACAGATGCTTGCATTTCGAAACTGGATCCGGCAGCTTGGCCCCAGGAGCTAGGCAACACTCGCACATAATTGCCCCGGGGCTCTGTGTCCCCGGAACCCGACTTACAACAAACCGCCGGCAAAGACCGGCACACGAGGAGACATCATGACTATTTTCTCGCGCGCATTGGGCGTATCTCTTACCAGGCTCTCGCTGGGCCTTGCGCTGGCCGCCACAGCCGCTGTTGGCACCGCGCAAAATTCTGTCCGGATCGGCATGATCACAGACCGGGTGGGCCCGGCCAAACCCTACGCAGAACCCGTTGCGGTGGGCGCCGCGTTTGCGGTCAAGCAGATCAACGCTCAGGGTGGTCTGCTCGGTCGTCAGATCGAGCTGTTGACCGAGGACGACCAGGGGCGACCCGATGTGTCGGCCACTGCCGCCCGTAAGCTCTCCGATCAGGGCGTCGCGTTCATTCTGTCTGTGTCGCTCACCCCCGCCACTCAGCAGGCGCAGAGCGTCACGCTCGAAACCAAAACGCCGCACATGACCCCCTCGAACAGCGGCGACACGCTCACCACCCAGATCGATAATCCAAATTTCTGGCAAACCGGTCCCCTGGGCTCCACGCAGATTGCAACGCTCCTTGCCTACGCGCGCTCCAAGAATTTCAAACGCGTTGCGCTCATTACCGACAATTCCGATCTTGGGCAGCTCATCAATCGCTTTTTCAAGGCAGGGCTTGAGAAGGCGGGCATCCAGGTGGTGGCCGAAGAGGTGGTTCCGCGCGGCGCAAACACCGCTGAGCCGCAGATGCAGAAAATCCGGGCGGCCAACCCCGAGGCGCTGTTCATGGCCGGGGTCCTGACCCCTGAGAATGTCCTGATTTTGAGAGCGTACCGACAGCTGGGTCTCAAAACGCCTGTGCTTGGCAACTACAACCTGTCGGTGCCCCAGTACACCGCCGTGGCAAAGGGCCTGCTTGACGGCGTGGTCTTTGTGGATGCCTTCGACCCCGCCAAGGCTGAAACCGCCCGCTTCATCGAGTCCTATCGCAAAGACACGGGCAACGAGCCCTACAACCTCATGGGATATGGCTACGACGGCGTCATGATGGTTGCCGACGCGATTCGACGCGCAGGATCCACCGACAAGCAGAAGGTTCGCGAAGCCATGCAGGCGACCACTGGCTACGTTGGCGTAATGGGGAGCGTTGGTGCAACCTACCACTTTCGCGATGGCAAGCGAACCGGGTTCGATCCCAACGGCATGGTCGTACGAGTCTATGAGGGCGACCGCCAGGGGCGTGTCGTTCATGTCGGTCTGAAGTGACGCCACGAAGACGGGGTTGGGCGACGGTCTGTTAGCCGTCGCTTCCCCGCGTTGTCATGCGTGACCTTCTCGAATTAACAGTCAGTGCGCTGGCGAGCGGCTGCATCTACGGGTTGCTGGCGCTCGCCTATCTGCTGATGACCCGGCCAACCGGCATCATCAATTTCGCAGTCGGGGAATGGGGCATGGTCGGTGCGTTCGGAGGGTTTGTTCTCCTGTCCGCGCTTGAAGTGCCCTATGCCCTGGGGCTACCTTTGGTTGTCCTTGTGATGGCGGCCGTTGGCTGGGGCACCGAACGCCTCACTGTGCGGCCGCTGGTCGAACGCGGTGCCCGGGTGTTGGCAACCATCCTTGCGCTGCTTGGGATGCTGGTCGTATTTCGCGAGATCGTGTCGGTTGGCTTCGGCCCCGACCCGCGGCCAGTTCCCGGTGCATTGGGCTTTGGCAGGCTGGAACTCGGCCTGATCGCGGGCTCATACCAAAGCTTTTTCATCATCGGCAGCACCGCGCTTGTTTTCGTTGGCATATGGTGGTTTTTCGAGCGCACGCTCACCGGCCGCAGCTTTGAAGCGGTGGCAATCGATCGTCGCGCTGCGGCACTGATGGGTATCAATCTCGCGAGGGTCACGGCGATGGCATTCGCGGCCGGGGCAATGGTCGCAGGCTTTGCTGGCGTCCTGGTCGCAGCCAACGTTTCGGCACATTTCATGATGGGTCTCCCGCTTGCCATCCAGGGCTTCACCGCGCTGGTCATCGGGGGCGTGGGGCGCGTCGAAGGCGCGCTGCTGGGCGGCCTGATTCTCGCCTTCACCGAGCAATTCATTGTTCGCTATGCACCCATCCCCGCGGGGCTTGCAATGGGGGTGCCGCTGGTCTTGCTGATCGTGTTTCTTCTGATCAGACCCACCGGGCTGTTGAAAGCCCGAGAGGCTCGCGCGTGAAATCGCTGGCCGGCTATTTTTTTGCTGCGGTGGTTTTGTCAGCGATTGCGTTCGTCCTGGGCTCGTATCAAACCGATGTGTATCGGAAGCTGCTGCTGTGGATCACCCTTGCGCTCAGCTATAACTTTCTGTTTGGGGTCTCGGGGCAGGTGGCGTTTTCGCATTTCACGTTTTACGGAATCGGCGCCTACAGCATTGTCATTCTCACGACGCAGCTGCAATGGCCACTGCCACTGGCAATCGTCGCTGCGGTGCTCATTTGCGTGGTGGCGGCGTTGGTCGTTGCCATTCCGGCCACCCGGCTTGAAGGCTTTTATCTTGCGCTCGCTACGCTTGCCTTCGCACAACTGTTTGTGGTGCTGCTGAACGAGGGAGGGTCAGTCACCGGAGGCACAGGCGGCCTCGCGAACTACCGTATTCCCGAGATTGCAGGGCTCCGAATTACCGGCCCCTGGTACACCATCGTGATCGTCGTGCTCATGCTGGGCACACTTGCAGTGTTGTGGCGGCTTGAGCGTTCGCACTTCGGCCGGGCGTGCCGGGCGGTCCGTGACAATCCCGAAGCGGCTGCTGCCATGGGGGTCGACCCGCGACGAACGCGAATTATTGCCTACGTCATTTCCAGCGCGCTGGCTGGCCTTGCCGGCATGGTGTACGCATTCGTTGACAACACCGTGAACCCGGTGATCTTTGGCCTGGAGAATGCGTTTCTGCTGCTCTTCATGGTGATCATCGGCGGCTCTGGAAGCCATGCTGGTGCCGTCATCGGTGCGGTACTTCTTTACCTGATGCCGTTTGTGTTGTCGCCCCTTATCGGACACCACCATGCCCTGGTCTTTGGTCTGGTGATGGTGCTGGCTGTTCTGTTCCAGCCTCAGGGTCTGATCGGGCTTTGGCATTCACTGCGTGACCGCAGGGCAGCCTCTGCTGGGCGCAGCACGCCATGAGCAGCATTGCGCTACTGCGTGTTCGCGGGTTGTCCCGACGCTTCGGCGGGCTACAGGCGGTGGCCGATCTCAACTTCGATGCCTGGTCGGGTGAAGTGCTGGGGGTGATCGGTCCGAACGGTGCGGGCAAGAGCACCACCTTCAACATGATCGCGGGCGCACTGACACCGTCGGCCGGGTCGATCGAGTTTGATGGTCAAAGAGTCGACGGCCTGCCCACCCACGCCTTCGCAGCGCGCGGCATCATGCGCACCTTTCAGCACAACAAGCCATTTCCGAGCATGTCGGTGCTTGAAAATGTCATGGTGGGCATGCACACGCGCATTGCCTGCTCGCTCTGGCAGGTTGTCGCCGCAACGCCTGCGGCAAAGCATGCTCAAGCGCACGCGGCGAAGCGCGCCGCCGAGTTGATCGAGTTCGTTGGGCTGAAGGAATGGATCGACGCAGATGTTGCCACCCTGTCCTTTGGTCAGGGACGGCTGCTGGAAATCGCCCGGGCGCTCGCGGGCGAGCCGCGACTGATGCTGTTCGACGAGCCAGCCGCGGGTCTGTCACCGTCCGAGTGTCTGAGGCTGGCCGATGTCATCCGTGCCATCGCCGCTCGCGGTATAGCGGTTCTTTTGATTGAGCACGACATGCGCTTTCTGATGTCGCTCGCCGAGCGGGTCATTGTTCTGAATTTCGGGCGCAGTATCGCGGAGGGCACGCCTGACCAGATTCGCGTCGACCCCGCCGTGGTCGAAGCGTATCTCGGCGATCTCGGAGCGCTGAGCCGTGCTTGAGCTCGTGAACCTCAGCGGCGGTTACAACCGTCACGACACCATCACTGGCATAACCATCTCGGTTGGTCGCGGCCAGACGGTCGCGCTGCTCGGTCCAAACGGTGCCGGAAAAAGCACCGTACTGTCAGCGGCATCTGGCCTTCTTCCGCGGCGAACCGGTTCCATCCTGGCAGCGGGTACGGAACTTATCGCCCTGCCCTCTCATCGAATCGTCGAACACGGTGTCGTTCAGGTTCCCGAGGGTCGACGCGTATTTTCGCCGCTCAGCGTTTTTGACAACCTGCGGCTGGGCGCGGTCGGTCTGGCCAACCGCAACGCCAGTGCAATCGAACAGCGCCTCGATGCGGTCTACAGCCTTTTTCCGCGACTCGCCGAGCGACGCGCACAGCTGGCCGGAACCCTGTCGGGCGGTGAACAGCAGATGGTTGCCATCGGACGGGCGCTGATGTCCGAACCAAAGGTGCTGCTGCTCGATGAGCCTTTTCTCGGGCTTGCGCCGCGGGTCATTGACGAGATACGTACGGCGCTTGACGCACTTAAGCGCCAGGGCTTGACGATGCTACTTGTCGAGCAGAAGCTGGACATCGCACTGTCGTTTGCAGAGCGGGCCTATGTGATCATCAAGGGACGTATCGCGCTCGAGGGTCTCTGTTCCGACCTTGCGGGTCGCGAAGACCTTGCCACGCTCTACTTTGACCTTTCGCGGCATCGGAACTAAATCGAGGGAGATTGTCATGTCGAACTTCGTACCCATCCGCCAATTGCACCATTTCGCATGGCGTTGCCGAGATGCCGAGGAAACACGCCGATTTTACGAAGACCTGCTCGGGCTACCCCTGGTGCACGCGATTCGTAACGAGCGGGTTCCGAGCACAGGAGACAACAACCCGCACCTCCATCTGTTCTTCCAGATGCATGACGGGAGCTGTATTGCTTTCTTCGATCTTGGCGACGGACAAACGGCTGAGGCCTCGCCCAACACCCCCGCCTGGGTCAACCATCTCGCGTTAAGGGTCGACTCGCTTGATGCCCTTGCAGCGGCGCGTCAACGCTTAATCGATGCCGGCGTCTCCGTGCTTGGTCCGGTTGACCATGACGGCTACGTGCACTCGATTTACTTCTTTGACCCCAACGGTATCCGGCTGGAACTTACCGCAGAAATCGCGACCGAGCAGATGCTGGACGGCTACCGTGCCTCCGCTCGGGCGCTTTGCGATCGCTGGACACATGACAAGCACTCTCGCGCCTAATAGAAACCAGGACAACCGATGAGCCCCCAGACAACGTACCGCGTACAGGCCGAATGGGTCCACGTGCAGTTTCCCGAGCAATCCGCGTTCAAGTCGGTGTACGGATTTTCGGGCTCGGTTGGAACGGTTCACCTTGAAGGTATCCGCTACATCCCGGATGGCGTTCCCTCACGCACGCTGATCATTTACATGCATCCGGCAAGCACGCTGCAACTGCTGCCCATGCCACGGGCAACGGCCGAGAGTGGGCAGCATGTGTTGTGCGCCGGCAGCCGCTATGCCCGCAACGACAGCGCGCTGATCATGGAGAACGTGATCGTTGATCTGGGCGCTTACATTCGCCACGCGCGTGAGGTGTGGCGGTACGAAAAGATCGTGCTCGCGGGCTGGTCTGGCGGCGGCTCACTGTCGCTGTTTTATCAATCGCAGGCGGAACACCCCAGCATCACCCACACGCCTGCAGGCGACCCCTGCTCCATCACGACGGCGGGCCTGATTCCGGCTGATGCGGTCATGTTTCAGGCAGCACACATGTCGCGCGCGCACACCTTCTCTGAATGGATCGACCCCAGTGTGCTCGATGAAAACAATCCTGATCATCGCGACCCCGAACTCGATCTTTATCACCCCGACAATAAGCCGCCTTACAGCACCCAATGGCTGCAGCGCTTTCGCGCCGCCCAGTTGGCCCGCGCAAGGCGTCGTACGGCCTGGGTTCGCGAAACGCTCGAGTCGTTGAAGAAGCAGGGCAGCCGTGAACTTGAGCGAGGCTTTGTGACCCATCGAACGATGGCCGACCCGCGTTTTCTGGATGGCTCCATCGAGCCAAACGACCGGCCGATCGGAACCTGCTTCATGGGAGTGCCTGAAGTTGCCAACAACGGTCCAGTGGGCCTGGCACGATTCTCAACATTGCGCTCCTGGCTGTCGCAATGGTCAATCGACGACAGCAACGCCGATGGCATTCGCAGCGCCCGCGGCATCCACGTGCCCTTTCTTGCAATCGAGCACTCCGCCGACGACGCGGTTCCGCAGCCCCATACAGGACTCATTTATCAGGCAGTAGCCAGCCCAGACAAAAGCATGCGCGTCGTCCGGGGAGCCACCCACTACTTCGTTGGCCAGCCCGAACTGATGCAGCAGGCCGTCGCCCTTACCACGCAATGGCTGCAGGAGCGCAATCTGGCCTGACTGACCGCCAAGGTTTGCACCGATCAAGACGGGGTGAATCCGGCGAATCACCCTTCCGGTAACCCCCAATCCTTGCCGCGCGCGGCAAATTCGGCGAACATCCCAGCCGGTTTGATCTAGGCGAGACTACAACAATGGCGGAGACACTGATTCGCGGCGGGCTGGTCGTCACCATGGATTCTTCCCTGGGCGATCTGGCGCAGGGTGATGTACTGGTCAGGGATGGGCAAATCGCCGCGGTGGGTAGACAATTTTCTGCCCCCGGTGCCACCGTGATCGATGCGCACGACATGATCGTCGCACCGGGCCTGGTGAACGCGCACATGCACACCTGGCAGACGGGGCTCCGAGGAGTCGCCGCCAACTGGACGATCCTCGAATACTTCAAGAAGATGCACGCCGGGCTCGCGACGCTCTTCACACCGGAAGACATTCGAATCGCGACGCTCGTGGGCGCACTGAACCAGATCAATTGCGGTACCACCACCCTGGCCGACTGGTGCCACAACAATCCCACGCCAGCGCACACCGACGCGGGAATCGACGGATTGGCCGAGTCGCAGATCCGGGCCGTGTTTTTTCACGGCTCACCGAAACCCGATCCGAAACCGGGGCAGAAACCGTTCTGGGAGGTCCCGCATCCGCGCAGCGAAGTCGAGCGACTTCTCAAAACTCGCTTCGGCTCACGCGACCAGCTGTTGACGCTCGGGTTGGCCATCCTTGGCCCCCACTATTCCACGTACGAGGTCGCTGTCGACGACTTCAAGCTGGCGCGCGAATTTGGCCTGATTGCGAGCATGCACTGCGCGGGCGCGGCGGCACGCGTTCCTGACGGCTGGGACCGGCTGGGTGAGGCGGGGCTGCTGGGTGACAACAACAACATCGTTCACGGTAACGACCTCACCGACCAGCAGCTCAAGTTCATGCTCGATCGGGGCGTCAGCTTCTCGCTCACCCCTGAAACCGAGATGTTCCAGGGACATGGTTTTGCCATTACCGGGCGGCTTCGCGACCTGGGCGCCCAGCCATCGCTTGGCGTCGATCTGGAATCCTGCGTGAGCGGTGACATGTTCACCGTTGCGCGAATGGCACTTGCCTCTCAGAAAGCATTTGACAACGCGCGCTCGAAGCAGCGCGACGGCAAACTGCCCGATACCGGCACCATCACTGCCCGCGAAGCACTGTCATGGATCACGGTCGAGGGTGCCCGGATGCTCAAGATGCAGGACCGCATCGGCTCGCTCACCCCAGGCAAACAGGCCGATCTCATCCTGGTTCGCGCGACCGACCTGAACATGCAACCGCTGCACGATCCCGCCGCAGCGCTTGTCACCCAGGCTGGATTGGCCAACGTTGATTCGGTCATGATTGCCGGCGAGTTTCGCAAGCGCCACGGCCGAATGCTCTTCACCGATTTGGCGAGCCGCCAGCAACAGTTGGTGACGTCCGGACTGCGCATCATGCGCGAACTCGAGACCCGTCTTCAGGCGACTGCGCATTAAGCGCGGCGCACCGCGCGCCACATCAGGCTTATCTTTACCCTGCTCTAAACCCGTACCGCATCCCGGAGGAGTTATGAAAACGAATCGCAGACAAGCGCTCAAGCCCCTGCTGGCAGCCGCTGGCGCACCGCTTCTGTCCATGCCATTTGCAGGCGCAGCGAACGCGCAATCGGGCACGCCAATTCGCGTCGGTGGCACCCTGGCGCTGACGGGTCCACTGTCAGCGACAGCCATGATCCACAAGCTCACCGGCGAAATTTATGTTGAGCAGTTGAACAAGCGCGGTGGCCTGCTTGGTCGTCCGGTTGAGTGGGTGCTGAAAGACGATCAATCGAAGCCCGACCTTGCACGCACGCTGTACGAGCAGCTGGTCACGGTAGACAAGGTGGATCTGCTCATTGGCCCGTACGCCACCGCCAACATTCTGTCGGCGATGGGTGTTGCGCAGCGCTACAGCAAGATTCTCGTCCATCACACGTTCGGCATTCCCAGCCTCGCCAAGTACGACATGCAGTTTCCGACCTGGGCCACCGGCCCCACCCCGGAAACCTCCGGCCCCAACATGGTGTTGGATGCGTTGGCTGCGGGTCCGAAGCCCCCGAAAACGATCGCGATCGTCACCTCCAAATTCCCGTCGGTCCACTTCATGTCGGTGGGTGCGCGCGATGTCGCCAAGAAGCGTGGCATGCAGGAGGTGCTGTGGCTTGAATGGGAATTCGGCAACCGGGACTTCGGCGCCATTGCAAGCCGGTTGAAAGCAGCGCGCCCTGATTTCATCTGGGGTGGCGTCATTGCGCTCGAAGGCATGCTCCTGCTCGATGCCATGAAGAAGATCGACTACGCACCGCCCACCATGTTCCACTTCCTGCCATCGCCTGGGCCGATGATCAAATCGCCCGATGGCAATCTGGGACTGGCCATGACGATCTTCGAGCAGCACGAACCCATGATGAAGAACGCCGGAGCCGTCGAATTCGCGAAGATCTTCAATGAGCGCGCCGCGAAAGCCTCGCTTCCGGACACTTCGGTCGATACGCAGGCCGCAGCATCGTTCTCGGCCTGGCAGATTTTCGAAACAGCGGTAACAGCCACCAAGTCGCTCGATGACAAGACGCTTGCCGCGTGGTTGAAGAAGAACACGGTCAACACCATTCAGGGCCCAATTCGCTTTGACGGCGTCAACAATTACGGCGATGACCTCACCAAACTCAAGCAGGTTCAAAACGGCGAGTGGGCCGTGGTGTGGCCTAAGCCGTTCGCCAAGCCCGGCGCAACCTTGAAAACGCCGTAAGCGGTGCAGATGCCAAGCCTCGAACTGCTCGGACAGTCACTGCTGTCCGGGCTGTTCATCGGTGGTCTTTACGGCTTGTTGGGCCTCGGCCTGAGCCTGTCGTGGGGGATGCTGCGCCAGATCAATCTGGCGCACTTTGCGCTCGCGTTTCTGGGCGCATACCTCACCTATCAGTTGTCGGAGCACTTCAAGCTTGACCCCTTCCTGACAATGCTCATCATCGTGCCGGGCTTTTTCCTGATCGGCATGGCGATGCATTGGATGTTCGCCAAGTTCAAGGTGACGCCGTTTAATTCGCTACTGGTCACCTTCGGTCTTGCCGTCATCATTGAAAGCCTGATCCAGTGGATCTGGTCAGCGGACTATCGGAAGCTCGAGTCGCCCTATAACGACATCAAGTTCCAGGTTGGGAAGCTGTTTCTGCCCCTGCCCGAATTGATGACCCTGCTCATTGCCATCGCACTGTCGATTGCCACCTGGGCCCTGCTTCGCTATACCCACCTAGGAAAGGCGATGCGGGCGATGTCTGAAAATCCCAAGATGGCCAGCGCCTTCGGCATCAACGAGCCCATGCTGGCGCTGCTGCTCTCAGGTGCTGCGTCAGCATTTGCCGGCGTTGCCGGTGCCTGCCTCGCGCTCAGCTTTACCCTGGCCCCCTCGCAGATTTACGCATGGGTGGGCGTGGTGTTTTCGGCGGTCATGATCGGCGGGCTTGGCAATCCACTGGGGCCGCTGGTGGCGGGCATCGTCATCGGATTGTCAGAGGCAGCCACCATGGCCGTTACCGCGCCTGCGTGGGCGCCACTGGTGTCCTTCTCCTTACTTATTGCGGTATTGCTGCTGCGTCCCGGGAAGGTTTGAGATGGACCGCCGCGTCATCGCCGCTTTCGTGGTGCTGGTGCCGTTGCTTGCAGCGGTGCCGTTGCTAAAGCTGCCAGCGTTTTACGAGACCTTTCTTTACCTTGTGCTGCACTGGATCGTGCTCGCAACGTCATGGAATATTTTGTCCGGCTACTCAGGATATTTCTCGTTCGGGCACGGTGCGTTCTTTGGGGTGGGCATTTACACCACGGCTGTGTTGTCGGGCAAGCTCGACTGGCCGTTTCTCAGCACCTTGCCCGTCGCGGCGCTGGTTGCGGCCGTGTTTGGCGTGGGGCTTGGCGCAATTGTTTTTCGCCTGCCAAGACTTCGCGGCGAACTGTTCGGGCTTCTTACGCTTGCCATCACGTTTGTCATCGGCACCATCATTCTGAACACGCCCATTGACGGCGGTCCTGGCGTTTATCTGTCAGCAGTGCCTGTTCCGGCAATCGGACCCACACCCTCCGGCAGTTTCTATCTGATCATTCTTGCGCTGGCAGCCTTGGTGTTATGGGTTGCCTACTGGATTTACACCGCGCGCCTGGGATCAGGCCTCTTCGCCATCCATGACGATGAGGACGTTGCCGAGGTCCAGGGTGTTCCAACCTATCGCTATAAGCTGATCGCCTTCGGAATTTCCTGTGCCTTCGCGGGTATGGCAGGCGGCATTCACTCGGTGTTTGTTTCGTATGTCACCGTTGGAGAGGTGTTCAATATCGTCGTTCCGCTGAACGTTGTTCTGATGAGCGTTCTGGGCGGTTCACGACACTGGTTCGGACCCGCGGTGGGCGCCACCGTCATCACCGCGCTGCTTTACGCATTTACCGCGGGCGACTTTGCGGTAGCAGGACGTGCAGCGATCGGTTTCATTTTGATCGCGGTCATCCTGTTCATGCCCCAGGGTATCCTGGGACAGTTGCTTCGCTACTGGCGAAAGCGTGCCGCGCCAAAGCCGTTGCCCCAGCCGCTGCCACCGGCGCCCATCCCGCGAACCGGCCAGAGTGGTGAACTGATCCTGAGCGTCGAGGGGGTCACCAAGCAGTTTACCGGTGTCAGGGCCCTCAGCGATGTGACGCTGCAGGTTCACCGAGGCGAAATTCTCGGGTTGGTCGGACCCAATGGCTCCGGCAAATCCACCATGGTCAACGTGATCACCGGGCTCTACAAACCCGAAGCGGGCCGCGTCGTGTTCAACGGAACCGATCTCGTTCCGCTGCCATCGTTTCAGGCAGCCCACGCCGGTATTGCTCGCACCTATCAAATTCCGCGGCCCTTCGCGAGCCTTACCGTGCTTGAGAATGCCACGCTTGCCGGCATGTTTGGCGGTAGACAGCTGTCCCGTTCACAGGCTGAGCGCCAGGCGATGCACTGGCTTGAATTCGTTGGACTGGCTGAGCGGGCGGGTGCGCTACCTACCGAACTGAACCTGCACCAGCGCAAGTTTCTTGAGCTTGCCCGCGCCCTTGCGTCAGCGCCCCAACTGGTGCTGCTCGACGAAGTGCTTGCCGGCCTCACGCCCTCTGAAATCAACAGCGCCATCACGCTGGTTCGTGAGATTCGCAACCGCGGCTCCACCGTGGTGTTTATTGAGCACAACATGCGCGCGGTCCTCGAACTGTGCGAACGTCTGATCGTGCTGAACTACGGCCAGATCATTGCCAGTGGAGATCCGCGCAAAGTGATCGCTGATCCTGAGGTCATCAGTGCCTACCTTGGAACGCCCCATGAAACAGGCCGCTGAACCCAGCCGTCTCCTGAGCGTCGAAAGCATCAACGTTTCTTACGGGGATGCCCCGGCCTTGTGGGACCTCAGCCTTCACGTCAATGAAGGCGAACTGGTCTCAGTGGTTGGTCCCAATGGCGCGGGAAAAACCACGCTGATCAACACCATCATGCGCTTGCTGCCGGTTCGCTCGGGACGAATCACGCTTCGTGGCGAAGACGTCACCCGCGTGTCCGCCACACAAATGTGCAATCGCGACGTGTCGATCGTTCCCGAGGGCCGCTTGCTGTTTGGTCAGATGACGGTCGAAGAAAACCTGGACATCGGCTGCTACCGTTCGCTGGCACGGCCACGCCGTTCCGAGACAATGGAGCGGGTGTACGCGCTTTTCCCAATTCTCAAGGAGCGGCGTTGGCAGCTTGCCGGCACACTGTCGGGCGGTCAGCAGCAGATGGTCGCATTCGGACGTGCGCTGATGGCTCATCCTCGACTGCTTCTGATTGACGAGCCTTCGCTGGGGCTCGCACCCTCCATCGTCGAACTGGTGTTCGAGGCAATCGGTCAAATCCACCGCTCGGGCGTATCAATACTGCTGATCGAGCAAAACGCCGCTCGCGCCATGGACGCGGCAAGCAGGGCGTACGTGCTCGAAGGCGGCCGCATCGTGACCGAGGGGGATCCCCAGCAGTTGATGAAACAGCCGGCGATTCGCGCAGCCTATTTAGGCGAGGCCGAGCATCCGGTATAACCCGCCGGCCAACGCACTGAGGTTAGAATCTCGCCCGCTTTGGACGTCTGGAGCGCGGTGCCTGATCAGCGATTCCCAGGATCTGTCCCTTTCCCGAGACCCGTCCCAGAGGTGCACGTGAGCTTTCCCCTTCCAGCCCGGCACGATCATGTCGGCAGTTTCCTGCGTCCCAAGTACCTTCTCGAGGCCCGTGAGCGAAAAGCCAAGGGCGTGATCAGCGCAGAGGAACTGCGCAAAGTAGAAGATCGGGCCATCTCCGAAATTGTTCAATTTCAGGCCGACGTCGGCCTCAAGGCCATCACCGACGGCGAGTTTCGACGCACCTGGTTCCATATCGATTTTCTCGAGCAACTGAGCGGCGTTGCCACCGACATTCCGGTTGCCCTGATCAACCCTGACGGCAGCAAACAGTTCGCGCCGCCAGGTATTCGCGTGGTCGACAAAGTGACCCACACCCGTCCCATTCAGGTTGATGACTTCAATTACCTGAAGAGCCAGCTACCTGCTGGCACACGCGCCAAGGTAACGATTCCCTCGCCAACGATGCTGCATTTTCGAGGCGGTCGCGGCGGGATCAGTAAAGCGGCCTACCCTGAGCTCGACCCAGCCTTTTACGACGATGTCGCGAAAGCCTACAGTGACGAGCTGCAAGCACTTGCCGCCGCAGGTTGCGACTACGTGCAAATGGACGATACCAATCTCGCCTACCTGTGCGATGAAAAGATGCGCGAGGCCGCCCGCAGTCGCGGCGACGACCCCAACGAGCTTCCTAACCGTTACGCTGATTTCATCAACAAGGTTGTCGCGCGCAAGCCCGCGGGCATGACCCTGGGCGTGCATCTTTGCCGCGGCAACTTCAAAAGCACGCACTTCGCGGCCGGCAACTATGAACCCGTGGCAGAGGCGCTGCTGTCTCGCATGAACGTCGACGCTTATTTCCTTGAATACGACGACGAGCGAAGCGGCGACTTCCGCCCGCTTCGTTTCCTGCCCAAGGGCAAGGTCGTTGTGCTGGGATTGGTTACCACCAAGTTTGGCGCAATGGAGAGCAAAGACGCTTTGAAGCGGCGTATTGACGAGGCAGCCCGCCATGCGCCGATGGATCAATTGGCCCTGTCCCCGCAGTGCGGCTTCTCAAGTACGGTGCATGGCAACGACATTGCAGTAGAAGATCAACGCAGCAAGCTGCGTCTGGTCATTGAAACGGCAAACGAAGTTTGGCGCTAATCCGCCTATTGGCCTGATCGAGGGCTTCGGCCCTGTTAACTGGAGACAATGACAATGCATATTCGACTTCCGCTTGCTCGGCTGACGGTTGCCGCGACCCTGGCGCTATCCGCAGGTGCTGTCCTCGCCCAGGAAACCGTGTTGAAGTTTCACCATATGTGGCCCACAGTTGGAATGGGTCACAAGCGGGTGGTTGCTCCTTGGTGCGAAAAGATCGCGCAAGAGTCGAATAACCGGCTTCGTTGCCAGATTCTGCCGGCCATGACCGGGGGCGGAACTCCTGCTCAGCTGGTTGACCGCAACAAGGACGGCGTTGATGAACTCACCGTCACCCTTCCCGGATACACCCCCGGCCGGTTCCCGATCATGGAGGCCTTCGAGCTTCCCTTCATGACCACTTCGGCTGAAGTCGCGTCGGCTGCGGCCTGGGAATACCTGGTCAAGTACGGCGCCCGCGAGTTTCCGGGCTCCAAGGTGCTGGCCACCTGGGTGCACGACCCCGGATTCATCAGCACCTCGGGCAAGGCGGTCAACCGCATGGACGACTTCAAAGGCCTGAAGATTCGTGCAGCCAGCCGTCAGTCATCGAAGCTGCTCGCGCGCCTGGGCGCCACCCCCGTGGGCATGCCCATTCCCGCTGTCGCGGACGCGATGAACAAAGGCACGATCGATGGCTTCCTGACCGCATGGGAAATCATTCCGCCATTCAAGCTTCACGAGGTCAGCAAGTTCCATACTGAAATCGATAACACGCGCCCGGCGCTGTTTACCGCCGGCTTCGTGTTCATGATGAACGAGGCGAAGTTTGAAGCGCTCGCCCCGGACCTGAAAGCCATCATCACTAAAAATAGCGGCGCCGAACTGTCGCGCACCATCGGTCGTTACTGGGATGAGGCCACCGCCGCAGGACGCGCTGCAGCCAAGGAGCGCGGCAATACCTTTATTGCAATCAGTGCTGCAGAAACCGATCGTTGGATCAAGGCATCACAGCCGCTGTACGACGAGTGGGTTGCCGACATGGATAAGAAGGGTCTACCTGGCAAGCAGATGCTTCAGGATGCCCGCGACCTGATCGCCAAGCACTCGAAAGCACGTTAAGGCTCGTTGTTGCATTGTGGCTGTTCCCTATCGCGGGCGCCTGACAGGCGCCCGCGTTGTTTCTATACGTAATCTCTGAACCCCTCTGTGCTAGCTGCTGTTTCAAATTTCTTCGGACTCATGGGCGCTGCCGTCGCGCTGTTGGTGGGATTCATGACCACCACCAGTGTGGTGATGCGCGCGCTATTCAACACGCCCATTCCTGGCGACGTCGAGTTGACCCAGGTGGGTATTGCGCTTGCCATTTCCCTGTGTCTGCCGGTCTGCCAATTGCGCCGTGCCAATATCCTGGTCGACTTCTTTACCCAGCGCTGCTCCGGCCGAGCGCGTCAGTTTCTCGACGGGGTCGGCTGCTGGATGCTCGTGCTGATGTATGTTTTGCTTGCCTGGCGGACGGGCGTTGGTGCGGTCTCGGTCAGACAGGCCGGTGAAACCACCATGATCCTGTCGGTTCCGATGTGGTGGGCCTATGCGTCGCTTGCCCCAGGGCTTGCACTCGCGGCATTGATTGCACTTACCCAGGGATGGCGGCTTTTTTCAGGGGCTGAGCCCGCTGAAGCGCCTGAACAGGCGGCCTTCCGATGAACCCGCTTGCTGCACAGGTCGGGCTCCTGATGTTCGGCGCGATGCTTCTGCTGATGGCCGTTCGCATGCCCATCGCCGTCGCGATGTTCCTGCCAGGCGCGATCGGCTACCTGGTCATGACCGATGCAGGCAATACCCTGAATCTGCTCAAGGGAAGTGCCGTAGCGCGCCTGACGGTCTACGACTTGAGCGTCATTCCGCTCTTTCTTCTGATGGGCCAGTTTGCCTCGCAGGGCGGTCTCAGCCGGAATCTTTTCAAAGCGGCATCGGCTCTGGTGGGTCACGTTCGAGGCGGTCTGGCGATGGCGTCGATTCTGTCTGCGGGCGCCTTTGGCGCGGTGTGCGGATCATCCGTGGCAACCTCGGCCACCATTACACAGGTGGCCTACCCGCCCATGCGGGAACACGGCTACTCGGGCAGGCTCGCCACCGCCACGCTTGCCACAGGCGGCACCTTGGGCATTCTGATTCCGCCATCCGTACCGCTGGTGGTCTATGCGATTCTCACCGAACAGAACATCGCCAAGCTGTTCGCGGCGGCAATGATCCCCGGCATTCTTGCGATGCTGGGCTACCTCGTGGTCGTGGCGCTGTATGCCCGCGCGCGCCCCGACATGGCACCTGCAAGCGCTCGCCTTACCTGGCGCGAAAAGCTGCCTGCGCTCACTGCGGTTTGGCCGATCGCGTTTGTGTTCATCGTGGTCTTTGGCGGCATTTATTCAGGCGTGTTTTCGCCCACCGAGGGTGCCGCGGTTGGGGCCACCATGACCCTGGTCGTCGGTTTGGCAAGACGTGAACTGACCCTGGCGGGCATTCGTGATTCGCTGATTTCCACAGCCGAAACCACCGGGATGGTCTTCATGATCTTTCTGGGCGCTGACATGATGAACGCAACCTTGGCGCTTACCGAGATGCCCAAGTTCATCGCCAACTGGGCCACTCATCTGCCCATACCCGATCTCTCGATTGTGCTGGCCGTGATGCTGCTTTATGTGCTGCTTGGCTGCGTCATGGACGAACTGTCCATGCTGCTATTGACGATCCCGGTGATCTTCCCCGCCGTG
>VGHA01000064.1 GCA_016868375.1 Betaproteobacteria bacterium
AGTGTTCCCACGTTGATCACTCCTTGAACCCTCCTGCTCAAAACATCAGCAGGAGACCTTACTCAAGGGGTCAGATTTAGATGAAAAAACTCACCGCCAAGGGGTCAGTTTTGCGTGGAAATCAACACTTGAAGAGGAGGTAGCAGCAGCCTAGGTCAAGCGCCGACACAATGCCCAACTGGACTACCCGCATCCGGTTGTCGCCAAGATAGTGCTGCAACATCACCAGAAGCACTGCGTTGCCAATCACAACCAAGGCAATCCAGCCCCAGGGCGTCGGCGTACTCGAGAGCTCCTGCCGCAGGGCTTCGGCGATCAGCGCGAGCATCATGGTGACCAGAACAAAGCCGATCATCAGATAGGCGACTTTCGGCAGCAGCGTCTGCAGGACAAATAGCGATGCGGTGCCCGCGTAACAAGCCGTGCCTGAAAACCAGAAGCGGGCGGCCTTGTCACGCTGACCCTTGAGCAGAACCCAGGCAATCGCTGGCATCAGCCAGAACTGGATCAGGCCAACGATTAAAAGCAGTGACAGAGCAGGATGGGGGCTCAAAGCGGATACTCCTCAGGCTGCCATCGTATCTCGAGGGCGCTCAGCCCGGTGCCCGTCAGGAAGGGCATCCTGTCATCACTCTCAACGCGGACTGAAAAGATTTTTGAGTTTCTTGCCGTTCGCATCGCGGTAGACGTCAAAGTCGCGATCTAGCGAAACAAGATGCGCAATGCCGAGTCGGGCAGCAGCCTCGGCGATGGATGCATCGGCCAGGTCAAGGGGCAGGCTGGCAAACCGCCGGCAGATGCCCATGACGGAAACGAGTGCACCATCAGGCGGGCTGTCTAGCCTGAGCGCACCGCGCTGAGCCCACTCAAGGAAGTCAATCGCAGCAAGATTGTGAACGCGGCGGGCGAGCAGCGCGCAAACCTCGGTCATCACCGGCCAGGTGCTGTGCAGCCGAACATGCTGGTTGGACTCGAGCCATGCCATGGTGGCGGGATTCCAGCGGTCGGAACGGTTGAACAGCGCAATCAGCGGGCCGCTGTCAATCAGCGCATCACGCGGCGGGCGCGAGCGAAACCAGCGCGGATCCGGTTCGGCCGCAGACAGTGACGGACGTGGACTCATGCGCCACGCCCGGCCTGACGAGAATCCCAGACCTCGGCCAGCGCCTGCTTGCGATCGGCCGCCAGATTGGCCGCGCCGGCGTGGCGACCGAACACCTCTCGGCCCAGAGCCCAGGCGGAGTCCATCTCAGGCTCACGCGCGAGATAAACGCTTAGTGCGTCGCGCATGATTTCGCTGATGGAGCGCCCCTCGTGCAGGCAGCGCTGCCGGAGCGCCGCTTCGAGAGAATCGGGAAGCTTGACGGTGGTGGTCATGATGGCAACCCATTGAGTAATAACTTTTATATTACCATAAAACCGCCACACAGACCGGGAAATGCTCACCTGTACAACCAGCACACCCCCGTCCGCGAAATGCCCTCGCCTTTTGCTCCAGGCAGCGCCGCGGCTAAACTCGTGCTTACGCCTCCCAGACGGTCACCGCCCATGCCTACCGATATTGAAATCGCCCAGTCCGCCACCCTGCAGCCCATCGAGACGCTGGCCCGTGAGCGCCTGGGTATTGCGCCTGAGTATCTGTCCCCCTACGGCCGCTGCAAAGCGAAGCTTTCGCTTGATTTCATTGAATCCCTGAAAGACCGGTCCGACGGCAAGCTGGTGCTGGTCACCGCCATCAGCCCAACCCCGGCGGGCGAAGGCAAGACCACCACCACCGTGGGCCTGGGCGATGCGCTCAACCGTATCGGCAAGGACGCCATGGTGTGCCTGCGCGAGCCTTCGCTTGGACCTGTATTCGGCCTCAAAGGAGGCGCAGCAGGCGGCGGCTACGCGCAGATCGTGCCCATGGAGGACATCAATCTGCACTTCACCGGCGACTTCTCAGCGATCGCCCTCGCCAACAATCTGCTCGCCGCGCTGATCGACAATCACATTCACCACGGTAACGAACTCGGCATCGACCCCCGACGCATCAGCTGGCGCCGGGTGGTTGACATGAATGATCGGGCGCTTCGCAGCATTGTGAATTCGCTGGGCGGTCCCGGTAACGGCTTCCCGCGCGAGGACGGCTTTGACATTGTCGTGGCCTCCGAGGTGATGGCTATTTTGTGCCTGGCCACCTCAATCGACGATTTACGCGCACGGCTTTCGCGCATCATCATTGGCCGCACGCAGGACGGCCGCGCCGTCACAGCAAGTGATCTCAGCGCGCACGGCGCCATGACCGTGCTGCTTCGAGACGCGCTGGCCCCCAACCTGGTGCAAACCATCGAGCACACACCTGCGTTTGTGCACGGCGGGCCATTTGCCAACATCGCGCACGGCTGCAACTCAGTGGTGGCCACGCGCGCCGCGCTCAAGCTTGCTGACTACGTCGTCACCGAGGCGGGATTTGGCGCCGATCTTGGAGCAGAGAAATTTCTCGATATCAAATGCCGGGCCAGCGGCCTCAAGCCTTCGGCGGCGGTGGTGGTCGCCACGGTTCGGGCACTGAAATACCACGGGGGCGCTGATCTGAAATCGCTCACCCGCGAAGATCTCGGCGCGCTCGAACGCGGCCTGGTGAATCTCGAGCGTCACGTGGACAACGTCAAGCGCGTCTACGGCATTCCATGCGTGGTCTCGATCAACCGCTTTGATGCGGATACGCCTGCCGAAATCGCACTGATCCGCGAGCGCATCTCGACACTTGGGGTCGATGTGGTGCTGGCTACGCACTGGGCCGATGGCGGCGCGGGAGCAGCCGACCTCGCTCGCGTGGTGGTGCGTCTCTGTGACCAGCCCGCGAGCCCTGAATTTGTCTACAGCGATGACACGCCCCTGTGGGACAAACTGCGTGCTGTCGCGACCCGCGTCTACCGCGCTGCCGATATCCGCGCCGGCGCGCGGGTGCGGGCCGCCATCGACCGGCTGCAGGCCGAAGGCTGGGGGCATCTGCCGGTATGCGTGGCAAAAACCCAGATGTCCTTTTCAACGGACCCCTCGCAACGCGGCGCCCCGGAAGGTCACACCATCGATGTGCGGGAGGTGCGGCTCTCAGCGGGCGCGGGCTTTGTGGTGATGATCTGCGGCGATATCATGACTATGCCTGGGCTTCCCAAGGTGCCCGCCGCCGCCCGCATCGACTGGGTCGATGGCAAGGTGGTGGGACTCTCCTGATCAACGCTTCGCCGACCAGAGCACCTGATCGCGATCCGCGTCCGGTCGCGTTGCGCGGAAGAGCGGCAGCTCGGGTTCATGCCAGGCCTTGGGAATTTCCCCCGGCACGCATACCGGCCCAATCTGCGGGTCACCCACCTCGCGCACATCAGCACGCGCCCGGAAATAGGGGCTGGCGTTGATCGTTGCGCCATCATGCACCTGCGCGGCCGCCACACCCTGTCCTGAAAGGAATGTGAGCGCCTGGTCGACAGGGAGGGCTTTCACAATATGGGTCGTCTCATCGGAAACCGATCCGCGCAGCATGAGCCAGTGGCCGTCGGCGCAGCGCAGGGCCTGCAGGGCATTGGGGTTCTGATCTTCATCACCCGGAACGCCCCAGCCATAGGGATCATTGCTGCCCACCCGCATGGGGGGGCGCCCCATCCGCTCGGTGAGCGCGAGCTGACACTCGGTCATTCGGAACAGCGGTTCAAACAGCGCCACGTCAGCGTGAGTACCTTCCGCTCCACCCACATCGCGCTGATACAGCCCGAGCGCAAGCCCGAAAGCACCCATGAGACCGGCTGAGGTGTCTGCCAGGCTGAAGCCAATGTGAATGGGCACCTCACCCGGCGAACCGGTGAGCATCACAATCCCGCTCATGGCTTCGGCGATCTTGCCAAAGCCAGGTCGTGAGGCATGCGGGCCGGTCTGCCCAAACCCGGAAATGCTCGCCATCACCAGTCGGGGATTGACCGCGCGAAGCGCCTCCCAACCCAGCCCCATGCGATCGAGCACACCCGGCCGGTAGTTCTCGACCAGCGCGTCAGCCGTTGCGATGAGATCAAGCAGGGTCTGTCTATCATCTGCCTGCTTCAGATCGAGATCGATGCAGAGCTTGGCCCGGGCAGCCACGCCCCACCAGACCGCCACATCCTTGACACTGATACCCATCAGCCTGGCTGGATCACCACCACCGGGCTTCTCTATCTTGATGACCTGAGCACCGAGCTCTGCCATCAGGCTGCCCGCAAACGGTCCGGCGAGCGCAAGCCCAAGCTCCACCACTCGCAGGCCCTCGAGGGGCCGACGCGCGCTCACGCGCGCCCCGCACGGGGTACGCCGAAACGCTCGGCCTCGCGCAGCACATCATGCGCGCGCGGGAGCATCGCGTAGTCGACCATGATGCCGCGATAGCGTACGGCGGCGTCGCCCTTGGCCTCGGCAGCCGCCATGGCCTCGACCAGTCCGGCGTAGTAATCGACTTCGTCGGGCGTGGGGGCGAAGATTTCGTTGGCCACCGCCACATGCGTAGGGTGAATCAGGATTGCGCCCGAGAACCCGATGGATTTCGCCCGCATGGCGAGCTTGCGGACCGCGTCGAGATCGTCGAGCGCGGTTCCGATGAGGCTCGCCATGGGCCAGGGCGCGCCGCCAGCCCGCGCATCGAGAACCATCTTGGAGGCCAGATACAGCTGCTCGGTGCCCTCAGGCGTGGGCCTGAAGCCCATTGCGCGCGCCACATCGCCTTCAACCATGCCACCTACAATTCCCGCGAGCGTCGAGCAGCGACGGCTTGCTGCCACCAGGTGCCTGGCATCGGCGAGGCCCTCAGCGGTTTCGGGGAGCGGCATGATCGCGATCGAGCCCAGCGGCAGGCCCTCACGACCCTCCACATAAGACAGCACATTATCGAGCTCGCGAATCTGTCCCACATCACGCGCCTTGGGCAGCATCACCCCGGAGAAGCCGGCTGCCGCCACGGCCAGAATATCGTCTCGGCCGCCCTCTTCCCAGTTGTTGATGCGAACAAATGCCGGAATGCCCTTGCCCTTCAAAATACCGATGGCCTCGCGGCACTGTGGACGCGCCGACACTTTAAGGTGGTGCGGCACGGCGTCTTCAAGATCGAGCACAACCGAGTCCGGCGCATAGCGATTGACGCGTTGAACCCAGTCTGTCTTATGGGCGGGAATGAACAGCATGGAGCGAAGGGGCCACATCTAATTGTCCTCAAGATTGTCGTTGGAGCCCGCCGCCACATCCCACCAGTAGAGCGCAGTGAATACGAAGGCGGCAAGCACCATACAGCCAAGGAAAAGGAGCTCGTCGACCAGGTGCATACGGACGCGCGCAACAAACGCCCAGAGCGCGAGCGCGATGGCCATGCAGCCCGCCCAGATCCAGCAATTGCGACCCTTCGCAGTCATGACACGCTCCCATTGGAGGTTGGCTTTTTGCGAATCAAAATGGGGCCAATGATCACCCCAAGCAGCGCGGCACCGGTGAGCCTCAGCCAGGTGTCTGGCATCGAAAGACAAAGCGTTGCAAGCAGGAGCGCCCCGCGGCTTACCCTGGAAAGCGGCCCGCGAAACCAGCCCTCTACCGCGAGCGCAAGCGCAAGCACCGCGAGCAATGCCGCGATCGATGTTTGAACAATGGCACCGAGATCATCTTTCAGAAGCAAGCCTGGGCTGTAGACAAAAATGAATGGCACCACAAATCCCGAGATGGCGAGCCGGAGTGCAACAAAGCCGGTTCGGTTGAGATCAGCCCCGGCGATGCTGGCCGCAGCATAGGCGGCAAGCGCTACCGGCGGCGTGACATTGGCGAGAATGCCGAAATAAAACGCGAACATGTGGCTCGCGAATTCCGGTGCGCCCATCCTCACCAGCGCCGGCACGATCAGTACCGCCACAGTGAGGTAAACCGCCGGGGTGGGTAGCCCCATGCCAAGCACCAGTGCCACCAGTGCGGTGAGGAGCAGCGCAACGAACAAATGACCGCTTGAGACCGCAATCACGAAATCGGCCAGCAGATTGCCAGCGCCCGACACCCAGAGTGTGCCCATCAGGATGCCAGCAGCCGTCACGGCCGCACCCACCGCCACGTTGTTGGACATGGCATCAATGATCGCCTCCAGATACTGGCTCATCGGTACCCGGGTGGATCGATGCATCAGGGACACCACGAACAGCGCCGCCAGCCCGATGAAGGCCGACAACTGTGGCGATGCACCGATGAATAGCGGTGCAATCAGTGCGGCAAGCGCAATCATGAGGTGCCCCCCTGAGCGCATCGCTTCAGACACGGTAGGGAGCTTCTCGGTGGTCGCCTGCAGATTCTGTCCGCGAATGTAGATTTCGACCTGAACGTGAAGTGCGATGAAATAAAGCAGGGCCGGGATCAGCGCTGCCACCACGATCGACCAGTAACCGATGCCCAGCAGCCCTGCCATCAGAAATGCGGCCGAGCCCATGACTGGCGGCATGATCTGGGCCCCGGACGAGGCCACCGCCTCGATGGCACCGGCCGTGTGGGGCGCAAAGCCCGTCCGGATCATGAGCGGAATGGTGACGTTCCCCATGCCCACCACATTACCCACCACGCTTCCCGAGGTGGTGCCCTGAAGCGCGCTCGACAGGATGGAGACATGGGCAGGTCCGCCTGCCCGACGGCCAAGAAGCGCAAGGGACAACTTCTCAAAAAATTCAATGCCATTGGTGCGCACCAGCATTGCACCAAAGATGAGGAAGATCATGAGGTAGCTTGCAGCAACACCCGCGGTGGGACCGAAGATGCCGTTGTCCTGCATGAACAGCACTTCGATGAATGTTTGCCAGCGCACATTGGGCGCAGCGAACATGCCGGGAAAATGTTTGCCAAACAGCGCCTGCAGACCGAACACCAGACACACCACCACCATCGCAAGCCCGATGAAGCGGCGTGTGACTTCGAGCGCCACCACCAGATAGACGATACCGATCGCCAGGTCTTCAGGCAGCGGAAAACCGATTCGCCGAGCGAAATCTTCGTAGTCGATGAAGATGTAGACCATGCCCGCGGCCATCACCACCACCAGCAGCAAGTCGGGCGCGAGACTCACCCAGCTGCGCTCAGTCCAGCGCCGGCCACCCGCCGAGCGTAGCAGCAGGCCAATGGAGAGAATGGCCCACACGAACGCGCAGCGCTGCAGGAACGCGGTGAGCGAACCGAACAGCGCACAGTAAATCATCATCACGCCGAGAAACATCGACAGGAAGATGATGAGCGCCGCCACCACGCGCTGGCGCAGCAAACCCTGCCGGATCACCTTTCGGATAGACGGCACCGCATCGGTCGCCTCCCTGAGTGAGGCGGCCGCACGTGCCGCCTCGTCGGGGTTGCGCAGGTCAGCGGAGGTCACGGCTTTTCTGCACCCACCGCAATCGTTTTCACCGGATTACCCAGCTCCCGGTGACAGCGCTCAGCCCCCGGATGCAGCGGAATGAACACGGTCTGCGCTGCGCGATCAGTGAGTTTTTCCGCTCCCTTCCAGCCAGGCACTGACTCGCCCCAGATACCGGCGGTACGCGGCGAATAAAGCTGCATGCAGATTGCATAGACCGTGGCCTCGGGCAAATCCTTGTGCACCACATAGCCGAGAGAAAGCTGCACGCCCACCACCTCATCAGCCTGCCAGGCGTAAGTCTTGCCTGGCATGACATTGCGCGTCATGGTGGGGTAGTTGTCCATCAGCGACTTGAGCACCCCGTCGCTCATGCTCACGATACGCGCCGAGTGGCTGGCAGCAAACTGGGTAATTATTGGCGAGGGATGGTCGGCTGTGACGAACACCGCATCAAGCTGACCGTCGCCCAGCATGTCCATCTGCTGATTCCAGTCACCGGTGTGCACCAGCCCGCCGTTTCGCTTGATCTGGTCATAGGACAGATTCGCCCCGCGCAGGCCCACGTTGACCATGGTGGCGGTGAGACTGTCAGCCGGTCCCACACCGATTTTTTTATCTTTGAGATCGGCCCAGGATTTGATGGATGAATTGACCTTCACCACCATGGTAGGACTCGCCGAGGGCTTGTTAAGAAATCCGAGATAGGAGCCCATGTAGCGCAGATCACGCATCTTGGGACGACGCGCAAAGGTGCGCTCGGCGTTCCATGCGTCCACCACGCTTTCGCCCACGCCGTGCCCGATCTGCGCCTCACCGTTCTGAATGCGGGGCGGAACCGCTGACGCAGTGCCAGGGAGCCTGCGGATCTGCACGCCCTGGCCCGGGAAGGAGCGCTTGATCGCCTCCTCCATCACCACAAACGCCAGGTCGCTGGTACTGCCCGAGGAGCCCCGACCGATCAGCGTGATGGCCTCGGGCGCCTGCTGCGCGGCCGCAGCGCCCGAGCCGCCCAGCATGGCGGCGAAGGCGAGCATGGCCCAGGGCCGTCGGCGAGCCGAAAGGGGCTGTCTGTGTGAACTGGGATCAGTCATGTCGGTCTCCTCGTGTTGTCAGGGGTCAGCCCAAGTTCGCGCATGAGCGCTTCGGTATCGGCTCCAACGGCTGGTCCGATATGGCGAACCCGCCCGGGCAGCGTGGATAGATGGGGTAGCGGTGCGGGCATAGGGATCTCGCCACCCCGCCCATCGGCTACACGCACAATATCGCCACGCGCCGCGATATGTTCATCGCATAGCAACTCGGCCGCGTCGAACAGCGGCCCGACCACCACATCATTTTCCAGCACCTCGCGCATAGCGACGTCGGCGTCGCGCGCGGCCATCCATTGCGCGATCCGCGAATCAAGCTCATCCATGTTGTCGCGCCGCGCCTGCGGGGTGTTAAAGCGTGGATCTGTGCGCAGCGCCTCGCCGCCCACCATGTTGAGCATACGGTCGGCAACGCTGGGCGTGGCTGCAGATACCGTGAGCAGCCGCTCGTCGCGTGTGCTGAAGATATTGCCGAGGTTCCAGTTCATGGGGAATCGGTTGCCATTGCGGGGCTCGGCATACCCCTGCACCGAAGCCACCTGCAGCTGCCACTCATTCATGCGCAACAGCGTTTCATGTAGCCCGATCTCGATGGGAACCGGGCGTTCACCGGCCAGCCGGGCCCGCCGCAGTTCAAACAGCGCCGCCGTCGCGGCCATCATGCCGCTCGTGGCATCCGCCAGCGGAAACTCTCCCTGAACCGGAGGGCCGTGGGGATGGCCAGTGAGCGCGACCACCCCGGTTGCGAGACCTGCGAAGCGGGAATCCGTGCTGCCTGCGAAGGCTTCTGGCAGGTCTGCACCAGGGCTAAAGAGTCTGACCACCAGCGCCTGATGATCGACACGCGAGGCCGCCTTGCGCAGCATGAGGCCCAGGGGGGAGTCATCCGTCAGCAGCAGATCGGCGTTCTGCACGATGACCTCAAGCACCCGGGCAGTGTGGGGGTCGGCGGCATCAAGCGCCAGCGAGCGCTTGTTGCGCCCAATAATCGGCCACCACACATCCTGCACCAGCTTAGCCCCCAGCCGCCGCAGACCCGAGCCCTCCGGCGCTTCGATGACCGTGACCGAGGCGCCGAAATCACCGAGCAAGGCCGCAGCGAATGCCGGCGCCGGCGTATCCGTCGCTTCGAAAATTCTCAGATTGAGCGCCTGGTCAGCGTTTGGCATGGTGGGTTCCTACGCACTCTGCGAAGCGCGCCTCGGCCAGCATTTGCCCGGTTCGCAGGGCCGTGGGATGCGAAGCGGGCTTCATGGACAGTTCTGAGCCTCAGAGCGGCGTGGCAAGCAGCGTGGGAATGAGTCCGGTGTCGGCCACCACGACCGCCGATCGGATGCGGGCCGCGCCAGCCTCGACGCGCAGCCCCATACGGTATCGACCCACCGAGAACAATCGCGACACGCCCTCAAGATCGGTTTGAAACGCACTGTACGACGCCTCGACCTGCCACAGACCGTCAATCAGCCCGAGATGGCGCGGGAGTCCGATGACATGGCGATCCCAGTGCAGGTTGTATTCATTCACATGACGATACGATTCGATCCGGTCGAGCAGCATGTCGCGGTTGTCGCACCAGATCATCACATTGGGCAGTCCCTGCTCCTCGTTTTCGCGACTGATCACGCGGTAGTCGCAATCGTCGGTAAAGAGTGCGGCCCAGTCATCGAGCCTGTCCTGATCGAGTGCCATGCCGTACTCGGCAAGCAGATCGAGAACTGCGTCGCGCACCTCGCGCGCAATGGCGATGGGAGTGCTCATCGCACGCCTCCCTCGGGTTCAACACCCATCAGTTCCGACCAATACGACCAGAAGCCGCGAATCGGGGTTTCGGTGACGCGATGCGCGAGATCCCGAAGCGGTCCCCGCCCGCCCATCTCGACCACGCTGGAACTGCCGACCGGCGCGCTCGCGCTGGTGCGATGCGCGAGTTCGATTGCCTCGCCGTCTTCCATGCTCACAAGCCCGGCTGGTCCAACCAGGTTGGCGAGAACCAGCCGATGTCGAATCATGTCAGGGGTATCGTCTTCATACCCAAACAGGGTCTGGAACACCTCGAGCTGGTTGACCCCTTTGGGACGAATGTGTCGGGTCCCCAGGGTGTTGTTGATCTGAATGATGATCGAGCTTGGGAAAAACGTGGGCGCAGCCAGATTCATACCGTCTTCGAACTCGGGGATGTACTGCAACAGTTTGGTATCGCGCAGCTTCATCCGGTCAAGCTCTACGCCGGCTGTACCCGCATAGGCAGCCCGAGCCTCGTCCTGCGTATCAGAGGCCGCATACGCGTGATTCATGTTGTGGCGATGGCGGGCATCCATTTTCACGCCTCCCTTTTGGGTGGCGCGATCAACCCCGTAGGTCACAAAAAACTCGTGCAACAGACTCGCGTGATAGGTGTCGCGAAGATTCTCGGCATAGAGCTTCCAGTTGCCATGAATCAGCTGGCGCGAATAGCCAAGGACCCGAACCGGCTTGTGCATGAAGCGGCGAATCATGCCGGTGCCGAACTCGCCAAGAAAATCTTCAATGGACTCGCACTGCTCCGAAAACGTACCAAACAGCACGCCATGAAAGTTGACCAGCCGAAGCTTCCGTGGTGATACCGAGGCCGGACTGAAATCGGCGGGCATGCCGCCCTCGCCCTTCAGGCCGCGACGAAACGGAATCCCGGTGAGATCACCGCTCGGCGAATAACACCAGCGGTGATAGATGCAGACATGGTCAGCTGAGTTGCCGTGCACTTGTCGGACGATGGTGGCCCCACGATGCGAGCAGCGGTTTACCCAGGCATGCAGCTCATCCTTTTTGTCGCGTGTGACGACGACCGGTGTGTCACCCACCCAGGTGGTACGAAAGTCGCCGGGCCGCCGCACTTCGGCTTCCAGGCAAAGGTAATGCCACAGCGGGCCCCGGAAGATGCGCTCCATTTCGAGGCGATAAACCTCGTTGTCGTGATAGAGCCAGTGCGGGATCCGCGAGTAATCATTGCGCTCCCAGTCGACCTTAAAACCCATCGTGCTCCCCGGGAAAATTGACCGTGTTCCACAACGATACCGCAGTCAGGCGGTTTCAAGCGGCCGCGACGTTTCGCTGGCGGCTATCTACGGCTCAGTCTACGATACCGGTCGCCTCAACGTCCCCCATGAAGCCGTTCATCTCATGACCGACCCAATCCCCCCGTTCATCCGCCTGCGCGGCGTGCGCAAGGTGTATCGCACTGGTAAGCGCGAGCACCTGGCGATTTCCGACGCAACGTTCGATGTCATGCCTGGCGAGTTGGTATCGCTGGTGGGGCCCTCCGGTTGCGGAAAGTCCACGCTGCTGAAGATTCTCTCGGGGCTGCATCCGCATGACGGCGGCGAGGTCTCAATTGGATCAAGCACGCATCCGTTTGACCCGGCTCGTGACATCGGCATGGTGTTTCAGCAGCCGCTGCTTCTGAAGTGGCGTCGAATCATCGAGAACGTGCTGCTTCCGGCCGAGATTCTCGGCTTGCCCATGGCGGCCGCGCGCGAGCGGGCCCGCGATCTGCTTGCGCTCGTGGGGCTTGCGGGCAATGAGTCGAAATTTCCGTATGAGCTATCGGGCGGCATGCAGCAGCGCGCCGCAATCGCCCGATCGCTCATCCATGACCCCAAGCTGGTGCTGATGGATGAGCCTTTCGGCGCGCTCGATGCGCTGACCCGCGAAAAGATGAACCTTGAGCTGCTTCGCATCTGGAAGGAAGCGGGCAAGACCATAATCTTCGTGACGCACGGAATCTCGGAGGCCGTGTTCCTTGGCACCCGCGTGGTGGTGCTGACTGCAGGGCCGGCAAAAATGGCTGACAACTTCGAAATTGATCTGCCGTATCCACGTACGCTAGACATGAAAACCCAAGCCGAGTTCGGCGGCTATACACGGCGAATCTATCGACTTCTTGGAATGGAATGATCGCTGCCATGACCGGCCTCACCCACTCACTCGCTCAATTCGTGCACAGCCCGAACTTTGGCGCTCTGCCCCAGAAGGCCGTTGAGATCGCGCAAAGCGGGTTCATCGACACCATCGCCACAATGATCGCGGGCCGGCACGAGCCGGTCGTCGCCATCGTGCAGCGCTTCGTCGCGGCACGCGGCGCAACGGCTGCCGACGCCAGCCTGCTGGGCGGCACCGCGCGTGCTGCCAGTGCGGACGCGGCGCTTATCAACGCTACCGCAGGGCATGCGCTCGATTTTGATGATGTGGCCATGGGTGGGCATCCAAGCACGGTGCTGGTCCCGACCGTACTCGCCGAATCGGAGGCGCTGGGACTCAGTGGCAGTCATGCTCTCAACGCCTACCTGGTGGGCTATCAGGTGTGGAGTGAACTGTTTCGCCGCGAGCCCGACGCTTACCATCTGAAGGGTTGGCATCCCACCGCTGTGCTCGGAACGATTGGCGCTGCGGCCGCCGCGGCACACCTGCGCAAGCTGCCAGTCGACCAGGTTCAGCATGCGCTTGCGCTGGCGGCCAGTTTCGCAGCGGGCCTGGTCGCCAACTTCGGCACCATGACCAAGCCGCTCCATGCGGGCCGGGCGGCAGCGGCGGGCATTGAGGCGGTACGGCTTGCCCAAGCGGGTCTCACCGCCTCACCCGATGCGCTTGAGCACCATGCGGGCTATCTGGCCGCGCTCTCGCCGCAGGGTCGTGCCGATCGCCAATCCCCCGTTCAAATTGACAGCGGCTCCCTTGCCATCCTCGACACCGGGCTATCGATCAAGAAGTATCCGATCTGCTATGCCACGCACCGCGTGATTGATGCGGTCATTGATCTGGCCACCACGCATCAGCTGCAGGCCGAGTCGGTCCGCGAGGTTCGGGCGTGGATCGGCGCAGCGCAAGCATCGATGCTGCGCAACCATCGCCCAGTCACCGGTCTGGAAGCAAAGTTCAGTCTTGAATTTGCGGTGGCCTCATCGTTGGTTGCGCGAAGCGTAGGCCTGGCTGAGCTCACCGACAACTTTGTCAACCGCGAAGCCGTGCAACAGGCCATGACGCGAGTCACCATCCATGCGGTTGATGGCGAGCGTTGTCCGCATGAACCAGTGTTTGCCCTTCACGACAGAATCGAGATCGAGCTTCACGACGGCCGCGTACTCAACTCGGGCAACCTGCGGTTTGCTCGCGGCAACGCCATGCTACCGCTCAAACCCGCCGATCTTCGCGCCAAGTTTCTCGACTGCACACGCGAGGCCACTGACATCGACACGCTGGCGGTATTCGATCGCCTGAATCAGCTTCGCGACCTGCCGCAGGTTTCCCAGTTGTTTCGGAGCTGATCGCGGCTACTTCGATGAACCTTTCACCGACACTGCCCAGCGCAGTCGACTGGTCCGGTCAGACTCGAACACTGGCACTCCGTCACGGCACCCTGGCTGCGGCGCGAGACAGCGCTGGCGCCACCTTAAGCTACGCACAGCTTGGCGCGCTCTCCCACGCCTTTGCCTCCCATCTGCTTGCACGCGGCCTGCAACCGGGCGACCCCGTTGCCAGCCTGCTGCCCAATAGTCTCGAGGCAATCTGGGTGAGCCTCGGTCTGAAGATAGCCGGCTTTACGGAGGTGCCGCTTGGCTGGGGTTACACCGCCGAAGAAATCCGCTGGTGCGCGCAGTTGTCCAAGGCGAGCCTCCTGATTACCCGACCCGAGCGACTGGCGCTCGCTGGCGAGGCGGGGCTCGAGCCACTGATCACCGCGTCAATGTCGTTGACCGATACCGGTGCCCATCTGCCTCCCGTACCCGGCAACACGCCAGGAAGAATTCTGTTTACCTCGGGCACCACGGGGCGCCCTAAGGGTGTGCTGGCCTCGCATGCAAGACGCTGGGTTGCCGAGCAGTTGCAGAAAGCCTGCCTGCCCTTCATGCCGGATCCCGGGTCCAAAATTTTGCTGATGACGCCGTACGTGCATGGATCGGGGCTGCTCAGCAATGCGTGGTTCGACTGCGGTGGCGAGATCACGATTCATGACGGCGTCGATCCTGATCGCGTGCGACCGCTGCTTGACTCCGGCAGCTATCAGGCGATGTTTGCGCCGCCCACCGTGCTTGCCAAGCTGACCGGTGCCTTTGATGGGGCAAGGTTCACCGGTCTTCGCTGCATCTTTACGGGCACGCAGCCGCTGGCGCGTGGCCTTTACGAGCGCGCCCGGCAAATGTTCGGCCCGGTGGTACGAATCACCTACGGCAAAACAGAATGCGTCAACCCCATCACCACGCTCACTTTCAGTGAAATCGACGAGGCGTTTGCCGACGCGCCGCCCACAGGGGGAAGCTGCACCGGATGGCCCGCACCGGGCGTCGAGCTGCGCATCGGGCATCCTCATCAACCAACACCTGCGCCCGGCACCGAAGACGAAGTGTGGCTGCGCGCAGCGCAATTGTCGGAAGGCCTGATGACCGCGGAGGGCTTTCGTGTGCATGAGCCCGACGGCTGGCACGCCACCGGCGACCTGGGAACCATCGATGCGCGGGGCCGACTGTGGCTCACGGGCCGCGTGGCCGATGTGATCAAGACAGGCGGCTACCGTGTCAATCCCGATGAAATCGAAGCCACCCTGGCAGGCATGCGACACTGCAGTCAGGCGGTGGTCACCTCGCTGCCCTCTGACTATTGGGGCGAAGTCATCATGGCAGTCATCGAGCAGCCCCAAGATGGCTGGCGCGCCGAACTTGAGCAGCGCGTTGCAGCGTTATCGAAACACAAGCGGCCGCGGCTTTTCTTTGAGATGGCCGCACTGCCCCGCAATCCTCAGGGCAAAGTAAGTCGCAAGGCACTGCGAGAGCACGTGCTTTCACACGCAAGACTGATTGACGGCCCCTACCCCACCCTTGAGACGCCCGGCGGAAGCCTTCGCTGATTCCGCTTCAAGGCCGTTAAAATCAGCACTGTGTCTCGCCACCGAATGTCGCCTTCATGCTGATCACCTTCGCCCCTTATCGACCGGAGTCCGTCCATGTGGAAACCCGCTGAGCGCATTCGGTTCGAGCCGTCATCAGGACGCATTCCCTCTACCGAAGAAGCGCGTGCCTCTCAGCTGTTCAGCCCCGTACAACTCGGCCCGCTGAAGCTTGAACATCGCACCTGGGTGCCAGCCATGGTGCCCTGGCGCTCCAACGAAGACGGTGAGGTAAACGAAGATGTGATCCAGTGGTATGCACGCTTCGCGCGCGGTAAGCCCGGCGCCATCGTCATCGAGGCCACCGGTATTCGCGATGTCCCAAGCGGACCGCTGCTGCGAATTGGCGACGATCGCTACATTGGCGGGCTCCAACGCCTTACGCGCGCGGTCAATGAAGCCAGCGGTGGCCACACCCGGCTGCTCATTCAGATCATTGATTTCCTGCGGATTCGCCGACGCCCCGAGCCGCGCACGTTCTTTGAACGTCATCTCGCCCTCACGCCACAACTGTTGGAACGCGCTGGCCTTCAGGGAGCGAGCGAAGCGCAGGCGCGTGAGGCATTGCTCGGGCTGGGCGTTGAGGGCTGGTCCCGGGTGCTCGATCCTCGTGATCTGCAAAGCCTGCAGTACGGCGCGCGCGAATCGGTCAACGATCTGCACCTGGCGCATATCCGTTCTCTGCCCCAGGAGCTGCCCGGGCTGTTCGCCCAGGCCGCGCGGCGCGCACGCGATTCGGGCTTTGATGGCGTCGAGCTTCACTACGCACACGCCTACACCATGGCCTCGTTTCTCTCGACCACCAACCAGCGAACCGACGGCTATGGCGGAAGTCGCGAGGCCCGCGTGCGCCTGCCGCTCGAGGTCTATCAGGCGGTGCGAGCCGAAGTAGGAAGCGACTACGCTGTCGGATGCCGTTTTCTGGCTGAGGAGTGTATCGAGGGCGGCACCGCGGTAGATGACAGCACCTGGTATGGCGTTCAGTTCGCAATCGCTGGCATGGACTTTCTGTCGACCAGCCGCGGCGGCAAGTTTGATGACGCCAAACAGCCGTCGGTCGGTCAGGCCGCCTACCCTTACACCGGACGCAGCGGCTACGAGTGCATGCCGCAATACCTGTCCGATCAGCGCGGCCCGTTTGGTCGCAACCGGGCGGCCACCGCAAGCATTCGACGCGCCATCCGTGAGGCTGGCTGCACGACGCCAGTGGTCTGTACCGGCGGCGTCCATAACTTCGAATTCGCTGAAGCGATGCTCGCAGCCGGCGATTGCGATGTGGTGGGTACGGCCCGCCAAAGCCTCGCCGATCCCGACTGGGCGCTCAAGACGCTGCTTGGACGCGCCGACGCGGTCCGCCTCTGCGAATACACCAACTACTGCGAGGGGCTTGACCAGAAACACAAGCAGGTCACCTGTCAGTTGTGGGACCGTGAAGCGCTTGACGAGCCCGGCATCCGGTTGTCGCACGATGGCAAGCGTCGTCTGGTGGCGCCCGAATGGAAGGACGCGCCGGCAAGCCTCGGTACCGGGTCGTCGCAGTGACCTCTGGCATACCCCGCCAGCCCGAGCTTCGTCGCTCGGGTCACCAGGACAGCTTCGCAAGAGACCGTCTGCCGCCGGCCGATCAGTGGCCGCTGTTGCTCGACCCGCCACACGGCATCGTTTACCCGGATCGTCTGAACGCCGCCGCCGAGCTGCTCGATTCGCAACTGCGTGCCGGACGCGGTGACGCGATCGCCTTGCGTGGCGCAGGCGTCGTCTGGACCTATGCCCAGCTTTGCGATCGGGTGGATCGCATCGCGCATGTGCTGCGCTCAGACTTCAATCTTCCCACCGGGGCTCGGGTGCTGCTGCGCGGCCCCAATCATCCGATGCTTGCCGCATGCTGGCTTGGCGTGCTGAAGGCGGGATGCGTCGCAGTCACGACCATGCCCCTGCTGCGAGCGCGTGAACTGGGGGTCATCGCTGAGCGCGCGCAGGTCAGCGCTGCCCTGTGCGAGGCCAGCCTGCTTGACGCCTGGAATGAGGGTCGCGCCGCGCGCCCCGGCTCAGGACCCGTGCTTGGCTACGGTGAACCCCATGCGTTGCCTCAAAGCCTTGAGCACGCGATGGCGCGGCATGACAAACCGTTTCAGCCCGCAGACACCGCACAGGACGATGTCGCGCTCATCGCGTTTACCTCAGGCACAACCGGCCAGCCCAAGGGCACGATGCATTTTCATCGCGACTGCCTGCTGATTGCCGATGTGCTTGCCCGCCATTTGCTTGAACCGGTCTCAACAGACGTGTTCATCGGAACCCCGCCGCTGGCCTTCACCTTCGGGCTGGGCGGGCTGCTGATCTTTCCGCTGCGTGCGGGCGCCAGCGCGGTGCTCGAACCGCAATGGACCGCCGAGTCGCTGCTGGCGGGTATCGAACATCACCAGGCCACCATCTGTTTTACGGCACCTACTTTCTATCGCAGGATGGCCGCTGTGGCGCAACGTCAGGCGCTTCAGTCGCTCCGCATCACGGTGTCGTCGGGCGAAATGTTGCCCGCCGACACCCGCGCTCAATGGCTGGAGGCCACAGGCATCGACATGACCGAATGCCTGGGCTCCACCGAACTGCTGCATGCGTTCATCGGATGTCGCCCGGGAGACGTTCGAGCGGGGGCCACCGGCCGGGTCGTCCCGGGCTATCAGGCGTGCATTCTTGACCACCAGGGACAGCCCGTGCCGCCGGGCACCCTTGGCAGGCTGGCCGTACGCGGCCCGACCGGCTGCCGCTATCTCGATGATCCCCGACAGTCAAGCTATGTGCAGCAGGGCTGGAACCTGACCGGCGACGCCTACCTGATGGATTCGGATGGCTACTTCTGGTATCAGTCGCGCACCGACGACATGATCATCAGCGCTGGCTACAACATCGCAGGTCCTGAGGTCGAAGATGTGCTGCTCACGCACCCGGATGTTGCCGAGTGTGGAGTGGTCGGCGCCCCCGACACTGAACGTGGTCAGGTGGTGATGGCGTTTGTGGTGTGCCGCCCCTCACGTGAAGGCGATGACACGCTGGCGCAGGAACTGCAGCGCTGGGTCCGTGACCGCCTGGCCCCGTACAAATACCCAAGACGGATTCGATTTCTTAGCGCGCTGCCGCGCACCGAAAACGCAAAGCTGCAGCGTTTTGTGCTGCGCGACTGGGCGCGGGTGGGTGGATAGCGTTGCAACGCGCTCAGATCAGCCCCGGATACGATCCACCATCAAGCTGCAGGTTCTGACCTGAAATGAAACCCGCCTGTGCACTGCACAGATACGCGCAGGCATCGGCAAACTCCTCGGGGCGGCCAAAACGTTTGGCGGCGATGGAATCGGCGATGCGCTGCCGAGCCTCCTCGCGGGTGATCCCGTGCATCTTCATCAGCCGCTCTGCGAGGAAGGCCTGCCGCGGCGTATCAATACGCTCGGGCAACAGATTATTGATCGTCACGTTGTCCGCAGCGGCCTCAAATGACATCGATTTGCAGAAGGCGGTCAAGCCGGTGCGCGCCGAGGTCGACAGCGCCATGTGTGCGCGCGGACTCTTGACCATGGCCGAGGTGATATTGACGATGCGACCAAATTTTCTGGCCCGCATCCCCGGCAGGAACCCGCGGATCAGCAGGATCGGCGCCAGCATGTTGGCCTCGAGCGCGCGAATCCAGGCGTCATGATCCCAGTCTGACAATTGTCCGGGCGGCGGTCCGGCATTGTTGTTCACCAAAATGTCGAGTTCGGTGCAGGAGTCAAACAGCGTCTGCCGCCCCGCCTCGGTCGTGATGTCGGCCACCACAGGGATCGCGGTTGTGCCGGTCGCCTCGCGAATTGAATCAACCGCCCGGGCGAGCCGCTCCGGGTCACGCCCGTTCAGAAACACCTGCGCGCCCTCGCGTGCGAGCGCCGTTGCGCAGGCCAGGCCCAATCCCTGTGAGGACGCGCACACGAGCGCGCGGCGCGATCGGATACCGAGATCCATAACAGCTCCTGATACGGCTTTGAAAGCGAACAACGATGCGTGCCCGCACGCTACGCAAACACCGCGCGTCTCGCAAGCGCGGGTGCCGGGTCGGCAAGCCTGGGTTGCCGACCTGCGGCATTGGCCGTATCGTCGCAAAGTTCTCGGTTTCCTGAGCCCTCGCTCTCAAGACATCATGACCACCTATCAGATAGCAACGATTCCGGGCGACGGTATCGGCAAGGAAGTGATCCCGGCCGGCCGCGAAGTGCTGCAAGCGCTGGCGGCTTCGCTCAAGCACCTCGACTTTCAATTCTCTGACTTCGGATGGGGAGGCGACTGGTATCGTGCCCATGGTGAAATGATGCCCGCCGACGGTCTTGAC
>VGHA01000065.1 GCA_016868375.1 Betaproteobacteria bacterium
GAGGCCCTGCTGGCGGGCGGTATTGATGTCATCGAAATCACGCTGCGTCGTCCAGGCGGGCTTCCCGGCATTGCAGAGTTGGCGCGACGCTCGCTGCCGATCTGCGTGGGGGCCGGCACGTTGCTGGACGGCGACGATGTGCGGCGGGCAGTCGAGGCGGGTGCGCGCTTTGGGTTGTCGCCTGGCTGCACGCCTGCGCTTGCCGACGCTGTGTTGCGGGCCAGGCTTCCCTTCGTTCCGGGCGTCATGACGCCGTCCGAGGTCATGGCAGCACGCGCACTCGGCTTTCGACTGATGAAACTGTTCCCGGCGGCCCAGGCGGGCGGCATCGCGATGCTGCGTGCCATGGCGGGTCCGCTGCAGGATGTGCGATTCATACCAACCGGTGGGGTGCGCGCCGACGCGCTCGCCGAATGGCTGCGCGAGCCCAATGTCGAGCGCGTGGGCGGCACCTGGATAGCACCGGTTGATCTGATTGAGCGTGCCGATTGGACCGGCATTGCCCGCCTTGCACGGGAGGCGAGCGCAGCAGCGCAGGCTTGAGGTACGATGCCACGCGGCCACGGGTGCGCAAGACGCGCCTGGTGATGGCCGGATACAAATCGTGGTGACCGCCCGCGACACAGGCGGCAATCAGGTGTCGACCAAGCTAACCATTACCTTCAATTAACGTCGCGATCACGGGCGAGTTTTCGCTCGCTTCGTCGATGGCCAGGCGCTGGAAAAGCGGTTGCCGATGACCACCAGGAACAGCCTCCAGACTTTGATGATTCCGTGATTTAAGGGTATCGATTCCGTATTTTACGGACGTTGATTCCGTAATTTACGGGCTCCACCACGGCAACGAAACGCTGCCACTAGGCGAGGGCCTGTGGGCAGCGCCGCTTTCAACGCAATGGGGAAAGCATGGCCGCCGCTCGCGAAGGACAAGCGGCTGATCACTCCCTAAAGATGCTTCTTGAAGAAGTCCACCGAATGGGCAAGCGCTTCATTGGCCTCTGCCTCGCGCCAGGTGCGCCCGCCATGGCGAGCAAACGCATGGTCGGCTTCAGGATATTTGTGAATGGTGACCAGCGGGTTGGGTGACAGGCGTCGCTCAAGCAGGTCGTTGACTTCCGCCTGAACCCAGCGGTCTTTCATCGCCATGTGAAGCATGAAAGGCCGGTGGAGCGACGGCGCCTCGCGAATATTGTGTTCGATGTAGGTGCCGTAATACGCCACCGCGCAGTCGATGTCGGTGCGGCAGCACATCATGTAGCAGAGCTTGCCGCCCAGGCAGTATCCAACGCTGCCCACTTTGCCATTGCCGCCCGCAATCTTTCGCAGATACGCCATGGTGTCTTCCATGTCGCGCACGCCCAGGTCGTAGTCGAAGTCGTAGTACAGATCAAAGGCTTTGCGAACATCGTCGGGGTTTCGGTCATAAAGCTCTACGCCCGGCTCCTGGCGCCAGAACAGATCGGGTACCAGGCAGATGAAACCAGCCTCGGCGAACTCCTGCGCATGGCGTCGCATTGTGTCGTTCACGCCCCAGATTTCCATGATGGCGATGATTGCCCCGGCCGGCGTCTTGTCGGGCCAGGCAATGTGCGCACCCATCACGCCATCGCGCATCGGAATCGTCACGTTTTCAGTTCTCATCACAGCAGTGCTCCTCGAGAAATATCTTGTCAGCCGCGTCAGTAGGCGAGCCAGGTGGAAAGCGATGGAAAAAAGATGAGTAGCCAAAGAACTGCAAACATCGTGGCTACAAAGGGGAAAGACCCTGCGAAGATGGTTTCCAGCCTTACGCGCTGGGTACCGATTGCGCTCTGTACTGCGAATACCGACAGTCCGAACGGTGGCGTGAGCAATCCGATTTCAACCGCCACAATGGACACGATGCCGAAATGCACCAGGTCAATGCCCAGGCTCTTCGCAATGGGAACCGCAATCGGCGTCACGATCAGCAGAATCGATACCGAATCAAGGATCATTCCCAGGATCACCAGACAAATCACATACGCCAGGAAAAATCCGTAGGGCCCCGCTCCCAGCTCGGCGATCCACGAAGCCATCATGCCCGGCACACCCGCCATGGTGAGCATGCGCGAGTACAAGCTTGCAGCCATCAGCAGAAACAGAATTCCAACCGATACATGGCCGCTTTCCACCAACACTGCCCAAAGACTCTTTCGATCGAGGCGGCGTCGCCAGCCGGCAATGGCCAGCGCGCCCAACGCCCCCGCTGCGCCCGCCTCGGTGGGGGTAAACACGCCGCCATAAATTCCACCGAGCACCAGCACAATCAACAGCGTGATTGGCAGCAGTTTGGTGATGACCGAGCGGGCATTTTCAGAGGGTTGTTCAAGGGCAGCCTGAGACGCCTGCTCGTAAACGAATTGGGGCCGCAGACGCGCCAGCATCACAATGATGACGATGAACGCGATCGACATGACGATGCCTGGAATGACCCCAGCCAGGAACATGCGTCCGATCGACACCTCAGCCAGCACGCCATACACGATCATGAGGATGCTGGGCGGAATGAGCATGCCTAGAATCGAACTGCCCGCCACCACCCCCACGGCAAATCGCATGCTGTAGCCAAAGCGCAGCATGGGCGGCACCGCAACCTGGCTGAACAGGCTGGCTGACGCCACAGACACCCCCGTGACCGCCGCGAACAGCGCATTGGCTGCAACGGTGGCCACCCCAAGCCCACCCTGTACCCGCTGCAGCAGCCACTGTGCAACTGAAAACGTGTCGCGCCCCACACCCGATAGGCTGACGAGCGTCCCCATCAGCACGAACAGCGGAATTACCGAGAACACGTATTCGGCGATGCTGGTGAGCGCGCCGCTCCCAACCAGCCGGATCGCGATTTCGAGATCGCCCCGAAGCGCCCAGGTGCCGCACAGTGCCAGCAGAATCAGCGTGACGCCGATGGGTGCGCCCAGCATCACCAGACCAATCAGCAAGCCCACCAGCAGAAGCCCGATGCCGAAGTCCATCAGAGCTCTCCGTGGCGCGCGCCACTACCCACCGCCGAGGGCGGCCCGCGCACCACCTGCACAGCAAACGCGGCAACCGCCCCGGCGCTGCCCGTAAGCACCAGCAGCCAGATCGGCCATTTGGGAAACGTAAAGACGCCCTGCGCACCAAACTGATCATTGGTGCGCCAGGCGTGCCCCAGGCCAGATACCGCGGCCCAGATAATGGCAAGGAACACCAATGCGCCCAGCAGCGCAAAGACTCGCTCAATTGCCCGCGCTGCGCCGGGCGATTGCACGCGGATGCGTTGAAGAACCAGATCGGCACGCGCCAGCCGGCCGCTATGGACTGCAGCGGGTAGCTGCAAAAACGTGATCGCGATGACGGAGAAACCCGCGATTTCAGCCACCCCGCTGATCGGCGAATTAAACACAAAGCGGCTGACGATATCCGCGCCGACCAACAGCATCAGCGCGAATATCCAGGCGATGCCCAGCGCGCTCAGCGCGCGTAGCGACCGATCAAGCACAGTGTGCGTCGCGGGTGGTAATTACAACTTGTCCCACGCGCGGGCCGGCTTTTCTCCTGCCGCCCGAAGCGCATCCATCCAGGCTTTCAACACATCCTGAGCAGGTACCTTTGGATTGGCTTTGACCCATTGCGCCGCAACATTGGGCATGGTGTCGATCCACTTCTGCCGCTCTTCCGCCGACAGCGCAGACACCTTCATGCCTGCCTGTGTCATTCGTTCAAGCGAAGCGTCCGAGCGCTCGGTGGAAACACGCCCAACCGCCGCCGCATACAGCTTGCCGCAGTCGCGAATCACCGATTGGACTTCGGGTGGCAGTTTGCCAAACGCCGAGCGATTGGCTGCAAGCCCGCCGACATACTGCGCACCAATGCCCACGCGTGTGAAATAGGGGGCCACTTCATACACCCGCGTTCCCAGGATGGCTGTGGAAAATGACACCGCGCCGTCGGTGACGCCGGATTTGATGTCGGTGTAGAACGCGGGGATTGGCGAATTGACAGCGACTGCGCCCGTGCCCTGCAGAAACGTTGCCACTGCTCCTGGCGTTGAAAACTTGCGGCCCTTCAGTGACGCAAGCGAGGTCACGGGCTGGGTTGTCCAGAGATGATAGGTTTCAACGCCGCTTCCTCCCAGATACACCAGATTGTTGTTTTCCCAGGTTTGACGCAGCGCCGGCAGCTTCTCGTGCAGCCCATCCATGATCGAGATGACCAGCGGCAGATTGTCCGTGGCAAACGGCGAGAAATACGTGACGTTATGAAGCGGCATGGCGGTGGGCTCAAAGATTGAACCTACCCAACCGATATCGACAATGTTGTCGCGCACTGCGCTCAAAGTTTCCTGGAACTTGTAAAGCGTGCCGCCATAGGCCTCGCGCCACTCGATCTTGAATCGAGTGCCGGCAAGCCGCTTGTCCACCTCGGCCTGGAACACCTCTTTCATCATGCCGATGAAGATATTGTTAAGCGGATGGCTGGCTCCGATGGCCACCCGAATTGTCTGCTGCCCCTGCGCGATGGCGGGCGCAGCCACTGCTGCGGTGGCGGCTCCGATCAACTTCAATGAGCTGCGGCGGGATTCGTTGTGCATGTCTCCTCCTATGGCTGTTTTGAGTGAATGATTCGCCAGATTCGCTCCGGTAGCAAAGGCATATCGAGATGCTCGGTTCCGAATTCGCGTAAAGCGTGCATCACGGCGGAAACCGCCGCGGGCGGGGCACCTAGCGCACCGCCTTCGCCGGCACCCTTGGCGCCGAGCAGACCGGTGGTGGACGGCGCCTGCTGATCGAGTGCAGTGTCCATGGAGGCAAGAAGGTCTGCCCGTGGCAGTGCGTAGTCCATGAGCGAGCCTGTGAGAAGCTGGGCGGACACGGGGTCGTGAACCACCTGCTCGCATAACGCCTGCCCGAGCCCCTGAACGACTGCGCCCCAGGTTTGCCCTTCGACGATGACCGGGTGAATGACCGTGCCCACGTCATCCACCGCGGTATAGCGTTCGACGGTTACCTGCCCCGTGGCGGGGTCGATCTCGACCTCGCAGACATGACAGCCGTTCGGAAAGCAGAAGGGCGAGGTGGCGGTGGCCGTGCCTGTACGAGCCGGCTCGGGCTGATTGACCGCGCGCGCAAACAGTTCGTTGAGAGCCGGTGCACTCGGCAGACCCAGCTGTTGAAGAAGATTGCGCGCCGCCTGCACGATGGCAGCGCCACCGATGTAGAGCGAGCGCGAACCGTAGCTGCCTACGCCGGAAGGCACCCGGTCGGTGTCTCCCTGAATGATGCGCACACGATCAGGCGATATGCCCAGGGTAGCCGCAACCAGTTGGGTGTAGACGGTTTCAAGGCCCTGGCCCATGGCCTGTGTGCCCGACAGCACGGTAACGATGTTGTCGTCAATCGTGATCGTGGCGGTTTCACTGGGTGTGATGCCGCTGGTGGAATCGATATGGTACGCAAGCCCTCGGCCCCGCAGCCGCCCGCGAGCCCGGGCGGCATCGCGTCTTTTCGGAAAGCCATGCCAGTCGGCCATGGCAAGCGCCCGGTCCAGCACTGCTGGAAACCGTCCGCTGTCATAGGTTTGTCCCACCACATTGGTGTATGGAATCTGATCGGCGCGAATCAGGTTGCGACGCCTGAGATCAGCCGCATCAATATTCAGCCTGCGGGCCGCGACATCAATCAGCCGCTCAAGCCGATATACCGTCTCTGGGCGGCCCGCGCCCCGATAAGGCCCAGTGGGGGGCGTGTTCGACAGCACTGCGCGAATCTCGGCATAAATTGCTGGGATGTGATACGCCCCATTTGCCACGCGATTGCCCGTGCGTGTGGCGATTGCCGCGCCAAAAAAGCTGATGTAGGCGCCCATGTCGGCCCAGTCTCGCACCTTGAGCGCGAGGAAGCGACCGTCGGCATCGAGCGCAAGCTCGCATTCGCTGAGATGGTCGCGCCCATGCATGTCGGACAGAAAGCTTTCGCTTCGATCGGCGACCCAGCGAACCGGGCGGCCAAGCGCGCGCGCCGCAAACAGCACCAGAACGTCTTCGGGATGGACCGATACCTTGCTGCCGAAGCCGCCCCCGATATCGCCCACCTGCACCTTGATGGCGTGTTCGGGATGACCTAACACCGAGGCCAGCAACTGCCGGGTCAGGTGAGGTGTTTGACTGGCCGCATGCAGCGTGTAGCGCTGATCGTGGGCGTGCCATACACCCACCGCCCCGCGCGGCTCCATGGCGGTGGGAGCCACCCTCTGGTTGACGACCCGAAGCTTGATCACATGCGCAGCCGTCCGGAGGGCATCCGACACCTGCTGTGCATCGCCATATTCATAGCGACCGACAATGTTTCCGGGCGCACCGGGCCAGAGCACCGGCGCATCGGCCTCGAGCGCACGCGTGATGCCAGACACCGCAGGAAGCGGCTCAACATTGACTTCGATCTTTTCTGCTGCATCCAGCGCGGCATAGCGACTGGTGGCGACTACCAGCGCAATCGGTTCACCCACATGGCGCAATTCACCGCGAGCGAGGGCGTGGCGCGGCGGCGCAGACATGTCGCCACCCGTTTCCGAGGGAATTGCCGCATGAAAACCGATTGGCGAAAGCCCTGCAGCCAGCAGGTCGTCAGAGGTGAATACGCCCAGCACCCCCGGCATTGCACGTGCGGCCGCGGGTTCGATCGATTGAAGTCGGGCACGTGCATGCATCGATCGAAGCACGACTGCATGCACCATGCCCGGCAGGCTCAGGGAGCCGACAAACCGTCCCTGTCCCTTCAGAAGATGTTCGTCTTCAACACGCAGCGGCGACTGGCCGGCGCCTGGAATCGCGGCAAGGGGCTCTGTGCTCACTGAGTGGCCCGGAAAGCGGCGGGGCGATTCAGGCTGCGGGCGGCCGAATTACTTTGTCGGGTGACTCGCCGTAGGGCGGGGCGTAAATCACCAGCAGCCGGGCAGGCGTGTCGCTGGTAACCGTGAAGATATGCATGACGTCTGCCGGGAAAAAGCAGGTGTCGCCCGCGCGCATTTCGAAGGCTTCATCCCCCACCTGAGCGGTGGCGGTTCCTTCAAGCAGATAACAGACCTGCTCGATACCGGGGTGCGCATGCGGCAGCGCGCCTTGCCCTTTTTCGATGACGCCCAACAGCATTTCCACCTGTTTGGCACCGACGTTCTCCGGGCCGATCAGCCGGCGGTTGGTGGTGCCCGTGTGATTGGCGGGGTGATAACCAGGCACGTCGCTTGCGCGCACCAGATAGCGGGACATAGGGGTGTCTCCTGATGGGGTGTTCGGACCAGCTACGGGTGGCGATGAACAGGCTGTGCGACGAGTTTGACGCCGAGGGCGGCGCAAACTTTGGCGATCGTGTCAAAACGTGGATGGGAGTCGGGGCGAAGAGCCTTATATAGCGCCTCGCGAGAAAGGCCCGATGCACGCGCCATTTCCGACATACCGCGGGCACGCGCGATTATTCCTAGTGCCCGCGTCAGTTCCGATGGGTCATTTTCCTCGAGGACCAGCGTCAGGTAGTTGGCGATATCCTCGTCGGTGCTCAGGTGTTCCGCCAGATCAAAGTCCGGCAAATCCGCTGGCTTGATCGTTCTGGGCATGCTTAATTACTCCCCCAGGTCGCTTACACCGTGTCCAACCGAAGCGACGTCTCCAAGAAGACCGCGCTGCACCTTATCAAGCCGACGTGCCAGCCGAACCCGCGTCATGCTGTCGTCGAGACTACTCATTCAGGAATCGAACTCTGGTAACCGCTTGACCGATAACATACGTTTATCGTAGCCGATTGTTCACAGTTGGCAAGTTTCCGCCCGCGACTGATTTTCCGAGGATTGCTCTTCGTCACTGCATCCGCAGAATCGGCTTGATCACCTCACCGGTATGCGCCTGGTGAATCGCCTCGTTGATCTGCCCAAACGGGAAGTGCGACACCAGCCGCTCAAGCGGTAGCCGTCCGCGCGCATAGTGCTCAACCAGCTCAGGGATGAATTCATCGGGCACGCTGTCGCCTTCGGCGATGCCGCGAATCGAACGTCCACCGAGCATCAGCTGACGAGTGACGATTCCCACTTCGGGCTCGCGCGTTGCCGCGATCACACCGCACACACCCAGCGGCGCAAGTGACTCGACAGCGGTTCGTACCGAGCGTGCAAGACCGGAGGTGTCGATTGCGAATCGCACGCCGTAACCCGTGATGTCGCGGAGTCGAGCCGCCACGTCCTCGCGCGAGGCGTCGATTGTGTGCGTGGCGCCCAGATCCCGTGCGGCGGCAAGTCGTGCCGGGTGCACATCAATGGCGATGATGGGGTCGGCCCCAACGATCTTCGCACCCATGATGGCGCTTAACCCAACCGAGCCCGTGCCGAACACTGCAATCGACTGGCCGTCGCCCACCTTGAGTGAGCGTATGACTGCGCCAGCGCCGGTCTGAATGCCGCACCCGAGCGGCGCGAGCAGGTCAAGCGGTGCGCCGCTATCAACCTTGACCACATTGCGGCTTCGGCACAGCGCATGCGAGGCGAACGACGACTGCCCAAAAAAATTTCCGAAGACTGGCGCGCCGTTTGAATCGGTGTAGGGAATTCTGCCAGAAGGCTTTTTCCCGGAGAAATTTCGTGCAAGCAGTTGCTGACAATATGACGGCGCCCGTGCGCTGCAGGATGGACAGCTGCCGCAGGAGTCGAAGGTGAGCAGAACGGAATCGCCGGGCCTGACCTTGGTGATGGCGCTTCCCACCGTCTCAACAATGCCTGCGCCCTCATGCCCAAGCACAATCGGCTTGGGTACGAGGCCCTCGACTTCCATGGCGCGCAGATCGGTGTGGCACACCCCGCTTGCCACCAGGCGAACCAGGATTTCGTCTTCGGCCGGATCGGCCAGGTTCAAAGATTCGAACCCGAGCGGTTCGGCTCGGCCACGGGCAACGGCAGCGAGAATTTTCACAGCAAGCTCTCCTTGACTAAAAGCGTGCAGGCGCGACCGGTAGCATGCCATCAGGCACGACTGGAGTTGCGCGCGGCGTTGCAGAATCTGGGCTGCTCGCAGCCTGAGACTGAAGAGGATCGACTACCCTAGCGCTTTTGGCCCTGCGACTCTTTGCCCAGGATGGCTTTATGCGAATCGTTATCCTCGACGACTACGCCGACAGCGTCCGGCACCTGCAGGCATTCAGCGCCCTGTCAGCGCACCAGGTTGCCATTTACCACTCTCCCACCACGTCACCCGCGCAGTGGGCGGAGCGGCTGGCGGGTACGCAGGCGCTGGTGTCAATACGCGAGCGCTCGACAATCGACGCCGCGGTGCTCGACCTGGCGCCGTCGCTCAAGATCATCAGCTGTGCGGGGGTTTTACCGGTCACGCTCGATCTGGCGGCTTGCAACAGCCGGGGCATCGCGGTGGCTGCGAGCCGGGGCACCGGTCATGCCACGGCCGAGCTTTGCTGGGCGATGATTCTTGCGTCTGAGCGCAGGCTCATCAGTCAGGTTCAGTCACTGCACCAGGGGCGGTGGCAGGCGCCGATCGGCAGGCAGCTGCACGGTCGCACCCTGGGCCTATGGGGCTTCGGAAAAATTGCGCAGCAGATGGCCCAATACGGGCGGGCATTTGGCATGAAGGTGCTCATTTGGGGCCGTGCCAGCAGTCTGGAACGGGCTGCGAGCCAGGGCTTTGAGTGCGCTGATTCGCTGCCATCGTTTCTCGCTCAATCCGACGTGGTCAGCGTGCACCTGAAGCTCACCCCAGAGACGCTTCACCTGATCGGCGCCTCCGATCTGATGCGCATGAAGCGCGACGCGCTGTTTGTGAACACCTCGCGCGCGGGCCTGCTCGCGCCCGGCGCACTTGAGCAGGCCCTCGATGCGGGCCACCCTGGTTCCGCGGCAATTGACGTGTTTGATCACGAGCCGCTTACCGATCCCAACGACTCACTGCTTCGCCGTTCCAATGTACTGGCCACGCCCCACATCGGGTTTGTCGAACAGGACAACTACGAAGCGTTTTTCTCCGGCGCGTTCGACAATATTCAACGCTTTGTGGCGGGCGAGCGCAGCCATCTAGTCAATGCGGCGGTGTTTGGCGGTTCAACCTGAGGAGCTACGAATGAAGCGAGTCTTAAGCACGGTTCTATCAGCGCTCATGCTTGTCACGATTGCCGCGCCAGCGGCAAGCCAGGACTTCCCGTCCAAGCCCCTTCGCATCATCGTGCCTTATCCGCCCGGCGGGGGCACCGATCGCGTGGCGCGAATCATCGGCGAAAAGCTCGCCGAGCAGTTGAAACAGCCCGTGGTGGTCGATAACCGGGCTGGCGCGGGAGGTGTGGTGGGGACTGAAGCCGCCGCTCGTGCTGCCCCTGACGGGTATACGATGGTGCTGGGCAGCACGGCCACGCATGCCGTGAATCCAAGCCTTTACAGCAAACCAGGCTACGACCCGATCGCCGATTTTGTTGCGATTGCACCGCTCGCCACGACGCCTGCGATTCTGGTGGTCAACGCCAGCCTGCCGGTGTCGTCGCTACAGGATTTGCTCGCGATGATCCGCGCACCGCGACCCGGTGCATCAATCACCTTCGCCTCTGCCGGCGCGGGCTCGCTGCAACATATGGCAGGCGAGTTGTTCAAGGCGATGACCAAGACCGAGATTCTTCATGTCCCCTACAAAGGGGCTGCCCCGGCGATGACCGACCTGCTTGCCGGTCATGTCACGATGGCATTTGACACCATGCCCTCGGCGATGCCGCATGTGCGGGCGGGCAAGCTGAAGGCGCTTGGAATCAGCTCGGCCAAGCGCGTGCCCTCGCTTCCCGATGTGCCCGCGATTGCCGAAGCGGTGCCTGGCTACGAGTTGCTGACGTGGTACGGCTTGCTCGCACCGCGGGGTGTTCCAGGCCCGATCGTCGAGCGACTCAACGGTGAAGTCCGGCAGGCGCTGCAGAGCCGCGACGTCGCTGAAAAACTTGCCAATGCCGGCCTTGATCCGATGTGGTCGAACACCGCTGACTTTGCCGCCATGGTTCGCGCTGACGTGCCGCGTATGCGCCAGCTGATTCAGGCCTCCGGCGCGAAGGCCGACTGAGGAAAGCGCTTAATGAACACGTCCGACATCGATCACATCGCCTTTGACAATATTGATCGACTGATCAATGTTGAGATGCGCAGCGGCACACTGCCCCGCGGGCTGAAATGGCCCATGTACGAGATTGCCCGCCACCACGCCACCCTGCCGTTGGTCGCGAGCGCTGCTTTGGCGCTCAACCGCGCCCCCGCCCGGGTGTTGATTGCAAGCGGTGCCGCGGTACCCGGGCACATGCCAGTCGGCGAAAACGACGGCCCGATTGGCAGCGTCGTTTTGGCGCAGGCGCTGTCGCGTATTGGACATCAGGTAACCATTGTCACGGACCCTGTTGCCGCCCCCCCTTTTCGAGGCCTGTTAAACAGTCTTGACCGATGCGCAGGCATACAGGTGCTCGAGATTGGACTGAGTGACACGGACCTGCAGCGTCGGCTGTCGGCTGAGTTCGACATCTACTGTGCAATCGAGCGGCTGGGGGGTAATCCGAACGGAATCATTTACGGCGCGACCGGTGTGTCGCGCGCGCCGCATCGCGCAAATCTCGATCTGCTGTTCAATTTGGCCCGCGAGCGCGGCGCGATCACCATCGGAATCGGAGACGGTGGTAATGAAATCGGTTTCGGAAATGTTCACGGCGAGATGATGGCGCGTCTTCCTGAATTTGCTTTCTGCGATCGAACGCCCTGCGGCGGGGGCGTTTATTCGGCCGTTAAAACCGACATACTGCTGGTAGCCAACACCTCGAACATGGGGGCTCACGCGGTGGTCGCCGGACTTGCCCTGCTGCGAAATGATCCCCCGCTTTGCCACACCGCCGAGCAGGAAATCGCACTCGCCCACATCGGTGTCGGGCTGGGTTTGATCGATGGCGGAAGTGGCGAACTCAGGGCGTGGTGTGATGGGGTGCCGCCTGCTGCCAATGCAGCAGTCGTGGAACTGCTTCGCACCATCGTGACACAGGCGTTGCTACCCGTTCAGCCACGTCGGTTTTAAACAGCGGGGGATGCCATGTCTGCGAGCTCGCGGTCGATCGCGAATTTTGAGCGACTTCAAACCCTGATGGATGAGGCAGGGCTTGATGCGCTGGTCCTGCGTTCAGGGCAAAACTTCACCTATCTGTCCGGTGTGGTGTTTCCGGGCACACTGGCCCGCCTGCAGGATCTGACCGACTCCGCACGCGGTGTCCTGTTGCTTTGGCCAAGGCGGGGCAAGCCGCTCGTCATCGCCAACAAGACCGCGGCCGGGCTCGTACGTCGCGACAGCGGATTCGATCGAATCGAGCTTTGCGAGGGCTATGTCGAATCACCCTATGATCGGCTCGTCACCATCCTGCGTGAGGAAGGCCTGTCCGCCGCATCGGTGGGATTCGAAAAAGACTACGTCAGCGCTTTTCATTGGGAGGCCGTCACGCAGGCGCTGCCCGCCCTTCGCATGAGCGATTGCTCGGGGCTGATGAATCAAGTGCGGTGGATCAAGACGCCTGCGGAAGTGGCACGCATTCGCCAGGCGGCGGCGCGCCTGGATGAGGTATACCGCGACGTGTTCTCCCGCATTCGCGCCGGCGACACCGAGCGAAAGATTCATGCTGACATGATGGCTACGTCGCTGCGGGCAGGATTTGAGTGGGCCCATGGCATCCTCAACGCTCACCGCAACACGATTCCCTATGCGGGCGAAAGCGATATGGTCATCGAGCGGGGCGACGTCATCCGTACCGACTATGTCTGCTATCTGAACGGCTATCCGGGTCATCAGTCACGCAACGTGATCGTGGGTCCGCCCACGGCTGAGCAGCGGCGTGACTATGCGCTCAACCTCGAGATCTATCGCGCAACAATCGATCGGTGCAGGGCGGGCGCGAGGGTGGGGGATCTGTTTGACTACGTGATGAGCGAGTACGCACGCGTGGGCTGGCGTTACAACTCGCTATTGATCGGCCACGGGGTTGGGGCATGGTGGCATCAGCAGGAGCCCATTCTGCGTCGTGGCTCGGGCATTGTTCTGGAGGCTGGCATGGTGCTGGCCCTTGAGCCGCACAAGGATCACTGGCATGTGCAGGACATGATCCTGGTGCGGGACGGCGCGCCCGAGTTGTTGTCCGACCAGTTTAATACCGACGAAGCGTTTATCGTGGAAGCCTGACCACGCGCTAACTGCCGGTGTCGGTGACCGGCTGCGCGCTTTGGTGCTCCCGCGCAATCATGGCCGACACAATGCTACGGGCGCGGCCTGGCGCCTGGTCCGCTTTGGTGTACACGGTGCGCAAGTCAAGCGACACCTTGTCCAGCACGCGCTGCTGAGCCTCGATCATGACGCGGTCTTCCTCGAAGGTACGCAAAATGCCGGCCCGCAGCATTTCGGTCAGTTCGGCGTCGTCGTGTGCAAAGCCGCGCGGCAAGCCCCAGAAGTAATGCGTCGTGCGGTCGGTTTCCGGCGTCAGCGCATTCAAGACCCACCATTCAAGCTTACGTTCAGCACCGTCGGTTCCGGTGGGTACCGCGCGCACTTCAATGACGACATAACAGGGGGGCGTATAGATGATGCGCTGAGTTCGGTCGATGTTGGTGGTGAAGCCCGCCGCGCGCACGAAGAGCTTGGGCGGTCCGCAGTCTTTCATGTAACGAGCCACCTGCACGAAATCCCCGCGCAAGGTGGTTTCCGCGGGGGTTTCCGCCACTGCGGCATTACCGATGGTTCCCATGTGTAGAAACGCTTCGTGCGACAGGTCAAGCAGGTTATCCACCAGTAATTGATAGTTGCCTTCGACGCGCAGGTAGTCCGACAGCGGGGTCCATCCCGGCTCGGTTCCCCAATGAAAATCCTGCGGCAGTTTTGATTCGTCAGCTGCCGTTGCGTCGCTCAGCCAGACCCAGATGAACCCCCATCGTTCAACCGCGGGGAAAGTCGTTGAGCAGAACTTTGCCGAGATCTGGTGTTCGCCGGGAATCTTGATGCAGCGGCCATCATGGTTGTACGTGATGCCGTGGTAGCCGCATTGCACGGCGTCGCCCACCAGCTTACCAGCCGATAGCGGCACCAGCCGATGCGGGCATCGGTCGAGCATCACCACCGGTTGCCCTGCCTCGGTGCGGTACATGACCAGCGCTTCGTTTGCAATGGTTCGAGACAGCAGCGATCTCCCCACTTCTCGGGATAAGGCGGCGACATACCAGCATTCTTTTGCAAACATCGCTGTCATGTCTCCAGTGCATTGAGCCTGAGCGCGGGTTTGGCGGCTCAGCTCACCGTGGTGCGCCGCAGGGTGCGCGGCTCATGGTCGTTGAAAGGCAGCCTGGCGTGGCTTAGCAGCCGGTTGTCCCAAATCAGCAGGTCACCGACACGCCAGTGGTGCGTGTATTCGATATCAACCATCGCTTCAGCAAGCTGCCACAGCTGATTCAAAAACGCATGACCTTCGCCCACCTCAATGCCTTCGAAATCCACCGTGGTCAGCGGCACCATCCAGAGCGCCGTGTTGCCGCTGGCCGGATCCTGCCAGGCAAGCGGCTGCCAATTGCGCAAGGCCTTGGGCGATAACTGCAACTTGTCGACGTGTCCGGTGCGGGTAACGGTTGCATAGTCGAGCGCGTGCAGGCATCGAATCGATTGGGCGCGGCGCTGACTGGCCTCAGGTAGCCGCCGGAAAATTTCCACCGCGTCGCGGAACTTGGTGGCACTGCCTGATTCGGGGATTTCGATTGCATAGAGCACGGCGGCGTGCGCGGGGCGCTGCAGAAACAGATGATCGTGGTGATAGGACAGCTCGCCGGTTCCCAGTTGCCCGTCAGCACGCGTATTCGAAAAATAATAGCCCTGATCGCCCATCTCGCCCTTATACGAGCGCGAGACGTACAGTTCACCAAACATTTCGGTGAAGGCCACCTGCGCGCTCACATCCAAATTTGGCCGATTGCGCAACAGAAGCAAGCGGTAACGGCCAAGCGCCGATCGTAGCAGCTCGCGCTGCGCTGAATCGGCAGGTTCATGGATATTGACGCCATGCACCTCGGCGCCGAGCGCAGGGTGGAGAGGATCGAAACGAATCGGCATGATCGAAACTGAGCAGGTTGTCTTGAGAAACCTGCCAAAGATAGCCAGCACCACAAGCGGTGTAAAGCGCGCATGCCGGGCCGACGTCGCGCTAATTCAGTCGGAACGGTCATAATTCGAGATTGCTTCCGTCTTGAAGGGTCTCGACCATGTATTCCAATGTTCAGCTTTTGATCGATGGTCAGTGGTGCGACGCCGCTGCCGGCCAGTCGCTTCCCGTGATCAACCCTGCCACTGGCGAAACCATTGGTCGCGTGGCCAAAGCAGATCGTGCAGATCTCGATCGCGCGCTTGAGGCAGCCGACCGCGGCTTTCGGACCTGGCGAAAAGTGGGCGCATTTGATCGCTACAAAATGATGCGCAAGGCGGCTGAACTGTTTCGCGAGCGCGCTGAGCGGGTCGCCACGCTGATGACCATGGAGCAGGGAAAGCCGCTTGCCGAAGCGAAGGCCGAGGTGCTTGCCGGTGCTGACATCATCGACTGGTTTGCTGAAGAGGGGCGCAGGGCCTATGGGCGCGTGGTGCCCGCTCGTGCGCAGGGCGTCTATCAGCTGGTGCTTCGCGAGCCCGTGGGGCCGGTCGCCGCCTTTACACCCTGGAATTTCCCCATCAACCAGGTGGTTCGAAAGCTGTCGGCTGCAGTGGCCACCGGATGCTCCATCATCGTGAAAGCGCCAGAGGAAACCCCCGCGTCGCCGGCCGAACTGATTCGCTGTTTTGTGGACGCGGGCGTGCCTGCAGGCGTGGTCGGGCTGGTCTATGGCATTCCTGCGGAAATCTCGGAATACCTCATCCCGCATCCAGTGATCCGCAAGATCACCTTCACCGGATCCACTGCGGTGGGCAAGCAGCTTGCAGCGCTGGCTGGCCTGCATATGAAGCGCAGCACGATGGAGCTCGGTGGGCATGCGCCGGTCATCGTGTTCGACGACGTCGATGCCGATGCGGTCGCGCGCACCATGGCGGGCAGCAAGTTTCGCAATGCGGGTCAGGTGTGCGTGTCGCCCACACGATTCCTGGTGCAGGAAGGCGTCTACAAGCAGTTCGTTGAGCGCTTTGTTGAACATACCAAGTCGATTCGGGTGGGTAACGGCCTGGAGAAGGGCGTGTCGATGGGGCCGCTCGCGAATCCGCGTCGTCCCGTAGCCATGGACTCGCACATTGAGGATGCACGCAAGGCGGGCGCCAACATCCGAACGGGTGGCCAGCGGATTGGCAGCCAGGGCAATTTCTTTGAGCCCACCGTCATTACCGAGCTTGATCGATCGGCCCGATCGATGAACGAGGAACCTTTCGGTCCGCTCGCAGTCATCAATCCGTTCTCCACCTTCGACGAAGCCGTGGCCGAGGCAAACCGTCTGCCCTTTGGTCTGGCCTCGTACGCCTTCACGCGTTCAGCCAAGACCGCGCAGGCCATTGCTGCCGAGATTGAAGCTGGCATGGTCACCATCAATCATTTGGGGCTTGCGCTGCCCGAGGTGCCCTTTGGCGGGATCAAAGATTCCGGCTACGGGTCTGAGGGTGGCTCAGAGGCCATCGAGCCGTATCTGAACATCAAGTTCGTATCGCAGGCGGGTCTGTAACCCGGCGGCGGGTCGCGCGGTCATGGTGCCGCGCGACTACGTCTGCGCCAAAGCGGCGGCGGCTTTAGGGTGCTGCGCCTGGTGTTCGAGACTCCAGCAGTGCCATGCTGGGCCAACAGGCGCCTCGATGCGGATTGGCTTGCTCTGACCAGACAGGCAGATCTCGAGCATGTACGCGTGTAACCATAGGCGCGACACCCCAAGGTGTTCTGCCACGGCGCGATTCAGAGGTCCCTTGCCATGGGTCGAGTCGCCGAGGATGGGATGCGCAATGTGCTTCATGTGTCGCCGCAGTTGATGGCGTCTGCCGGTAAGCGGTTCAAGTTCCACCTGTGCGTACCGTACTTCGCCATAACGTCCATGGGCGATCGGCAAGGTGCCGCGTTCGAGGGTGCGGAGGCGTGTTTGCGATGGCAGACGCTGGGTTCGCGCCTCGGTGAGATCGTCGGCCAGCCGCGTAAGCGGATGGTCGATCAGCTGCTCGGAGGCCGGCCAGCCTCGCACAACAGCCCGATAGATTTTTCGGATGCCTTGCCCCTCCGTGAACCGCTCGCCAAGTTCTCGGGCTGTGTCGGCGTCAAGCGCGAAGGCCAGTACGCCGCTGGTTGCTTTATCAAGCCTGTGCACCGGAAAAACACGCCGGCCCAACTGGTTGCGCAAGGCTTGCAGCACGATGCGCTGCTCGCGCGGGTCAAGTGGGCTGGCATGTACCAGCCAGCCTGCCGGCTTGGAGATGACTGCGAGGCGGTCATCGAGATAGAGGAGCGGCAAACCCGATTCAGACATGGCGCAGGCGCCGCATCCCGGGGTGGTTCCATTCATTGTCGCCAGTCTCATTGCGCTGATGCTGGTCACCTACATTCCCGAATTGTCGTTTGTCACGTTGAAGCTGTTGTGATGGGCTCGAGACTGCCGAGGCTTTCGTGACGATGTCGTCTGCTGCATCAGGGTTTGATTCGGGTCGTTCGTCCGCTTGGCGCTGCGCCTGCTGCCCGATCGATATTCACGCACACTGGTTTCCGCGTCGTTGGCTGCAAGAGCTCGAGCGCCGTGGGCCGGCGCATGGTCTGCACTGGGAAAACGTCGAAGGGGCAGGCCCGCGATTTCGCCACGGGCATCTGTCAACCGGCCCTGCCGGCCCAAGATTCATCGATCTCGAGGCCAGGCGCGAAGCGATGGCGGGGCAGGGCGTTTCAGCGCAGGCATTGTCGCTGTCGCAGCCAATGGTGTATTGGGCGGGTCGTGAAGACGGCAACGCGCTGGCATCGCTTTACAACGATTGTCTGGCGCAAGCCTTCCAGGCGCATCCGGAGCAATTTGTCGGTCTGGCCACGCTCCCGATGCAGGCGATAGGTCTGACGTTGCGCGAAATTGAACGCTTACCCTCGCTCCCAGGGATCCGTGGCGTCTGCCTGGCAACCTGCGTGCTCGATCGCGACCTGTCAGACCCTGTGTTCACACCCGTCTGGGAGCGTCTTGAGGCCCTCGGGCTGCCCGTGTTTCTGCATCCCACCTTCGTGCTTGCACCAGATCGCCTGGATCGCTTCTATCTGACCAATCTGCTGGGCAATCCATTTGAAACGGCTGTAGCGGCTGCGCACCTTATTTTCGGGGGTGTGCTTGACCGCTTCCCCAAGCTTGAGGTGGTGTTACCGCATGCGGGCGGCGCCTTTCCCTGGTTGGTGGGCCGGTTGCGCCGAGGTTGGGAAAAGCGTCAGGACCTGAAACCGCTGTCGGCCGATCCGGTCAGCTACCTGCGTCGGTTTCATTACGACACCATTGGCTACTCAGCCGATGTTCTCGACTACCTGCTTCGACATGTCGGGGCCGACCGCATCATGATGGGTAGCGACTACTGCTTTCCGATTGCCTATGAGCAGCCGGTTGAGATTGTCACTGCGCACCCCGGACTGGCCGAGTCTGATCAACTGGCCGTTCTTGAGGGAAATGCCAGGTGTCTGTTGCAACTGCCCGGCGTTCCCTCAGCGGCTGCGTAACTCGGTCGCTGACTACTCAGCCTGAATACCCGCCTGCTTGATCAGCTTCGCGTATTTGTCGAACTCCGCGCGCGTGAATGCCGCGAACTGCTCAGGCGTGTTGGCCACTGGCGCCGCGCCAAACTGATTGAGCTTCTCTCGCATCTCCGGCAGTTGCACAATCCGCGCGATCTCTCGTTGAATCCGCTGCGTGATCTCGCCGGGCACATTGCGCGCGGTGTACATGCCGTACCAGGCGTAAGTTTCATAGTCTGGCAGGCCCGCTTCAATGGCGGTGGGAACGTCTGGCATCGATGGATGCCGTGCACGCCCAGCCACGGCCAATACGCGGAGCTTGCCCGACTTGTAGTGCTGCAAAACGGTCAGCGTGCTGGTGAAGCCCGCTTCGATGTGACCGCCCAGCATGTCGGTCATGATCATCGAGCCACCTTTGTAGGGAACATGGGTCAGGTCGACACCTGCCTGTTGCTTGAACTGCTCGCCCGCCAGCC
>VGHA01000066.1 GCA_016868375.1 Betaproteobacteria bacterium
CGGGCGTTTGGATGGGGTCCGTGGCGTTCGCGGGGCATCTTGCAAAGCCGCTGTCGCACGCTTCTCGTCTCGTCGCAGTGATATCTGCAGCGCTGTTGCTGTACCCGTTTGAGGCCACCGCCGTCGGCGGCGTCATCAAGCTTGCTGGCGCATTACTTTGCAGTGTCATCGCATGGCGTGAGTTTCGGCTGACGCCTGACGCACGATAAGAGGCCGTCTGTGGCTACGCATCCTTCGCTCTTCAACCGAACGGTCCTGGTCACTGGGGGAGGCCGCGGAATCGGCAGGTCGTTTGCGCTGGCACTGGCCGCAGAAGGCGCCCGCGTTGCCATCTGCGGCCGCGACGCGAACACGTTGGCCGCAACCGCGGAACAGCTTAAAGAGAAGGGTGCGCGCGCAGTCCTGGGCGTGACGGGCGATGTCAGTCAGCCCGATGATTGCAGCCGGATCGTGGACCGGGTTGCCCAGACGTTTGGCGGACTCGAAGTGCTGGTGAACAACGCGGGACTTGGCATGCGGGTGGTTAACGAAGCCTTCACCACGCAACCGATTCCCTTCTGGCAGGCCGATCGGCAGGCATGGCGGTCGATCATTGACGCGAATGTCCTGGGGCCGTTCTACATGTCGCATACAGCCGCTCCGCTGATGGTTGCAGCAGGATTTGGGCGATTGATCAATGTGTCCACCAGCCCGGTTACGATGGTCAGGCGAGGCTATTCGCCTTATGGACCGTCTAAATCGGCACTTGAGGCGATGACGCGGGTGTGGGCACAGGATCTCGCGGGAACCGGTGTCACGGCGAACGCGATTCTGCCCGGCGGGGCAACCGATACCGATCTCATTCCTGGAAGCGGCCCCGGCCGTCGCGGTTCTGACGGGCAGCTCCTGCCGGTCACTATCATGGATTCAGCCCTTTTATGGCTTGCTTCTGACGCGTCCTCGGGCATTAATGGCCGGCGTGTGGTTGGCAAGCTCTGGGATCCGACACTCCCGTTCGACGAGGCCGCTGAAAAGGCGATGCCGCCGCAGCAGGAGCTTCCGAGTATCCTCTGAGCAGGGCTCGCGCGATGGCGGAAGTGGCGTCGGCTCTCGTCGCGCTAGACGTCAGCGCAGCGCGGCGTCGAGCAGGCCGAGCTCCTGCGCCTGGATTTGCAGCGCAAGCGTCTTTGAGTAAGCGCGACATTGCGAAAATGCGCCACCAGTGAAGTAAAGGCCCGGCTGCGGCGTTCTCGTCCACATGTTTCGCAACTCAGCCGTGTCTGGATCGAAACCCCAGATGGGGCCAACCCGCTCTGCCACCTCGTCCCCGAAGTACTGCGCAACGGTATGTTGAAGGCCGTGGTAGCCCGTGGCAAGCACGATCAGTTCAGTTTCAACAAGCCGCCCATCCTGCATGCGTACCCCGTTGGTCTCGAAGGCTTCGATATCGCGATATTGGATAAGACCAATGTCACCCGAGGCGATCAGATTGGAGCAGCCCACATTGAAGTAATAGCCGCCGCCCCGAGACCGGAACAGATACGGCCAACCGGTGCCATCGACGCCGCTTGAAAGTTGAAAGCCCACGTTCTCAAGCGCTGAGAGCAGTGGGCGATCCTGCTGCAGCGCCCGCTCGGTAAGCGCCCGATGCGTGGCGAGCATCACCGGTAACGGGATCGATGTGTTGATCAGGTCGCGGTCTTCGATCGAGGGGCCTTCGCCAAGAAATACACCGTCATAAAGCTGGGCGCTGGGCTCGACTTCGATCACCATGGTGGGGTTCCGCTGCACCATGACGACGCGGGCACCGTGTCCATGCAGCTCCTGCGCGACATCGTGGGCGCTGGTACCGGTTCCGATCACCATCACAGGCTTGTTCTTCCATGCCGCGCCATCGCGAAATGCGCTGGTATGCACCACGGTGCGACCAAATCGATCGAGTGTAGGGACATCCGGAATCTTTGCAGTACCGCTGACCCCCGTTGCCATGATCAGATGGCGCGGGCGCAGGGTACGCTCGGTGCCGTTGGCACACCGAACAACGGCTTCCCAGTGTTCGCCCTCAAGGTTCGAGCCAGCCACCCGCCTGGCACGCTCCAGCCTGGTGCCAGTCCAAAAGTGGATATCCATGCACTCAACATACGCTTCAAACCAGTTGGCAATTCGATCCTTCGGAAGGTACCGCTGCCAGGTGGATGGAAACGGCATGTAAGGCAGATGGTTACTGTGAAACTGGTTGTGGAGCTTGAGCGTGCGATATCGAAGCCGCCAGTTATCACCAACACGTGCCATCGGATCGATGACGAGATTGTCGATGCCGAGTTGATTCAGGCGTGCGGCAGCCGACAATCCCGCGTGACCGCCTCCCACAATCAACACGGTCGGTTCGAGATCGTCAAAACGGGCGGCTGCCTGCCGACGTTCAAGCCAGGTTGGCCCCCTCCAGTCACGCTCGTACACGGGCTCTTCGCGTTGGGCGCGCAGGGTTGTTTCGTCGTGACCCCGAATTGACTCGAGCGCGGTATGAAATGTCCAGGCAGCAGGCGACATGGTGCCGTCGTCGTTGATGCGCAGTCGCAGCAGCGCTGCGCAATCGCCTATCCGGGTTTCAAAGCGAAGGATGGCTTCAACGACTCGCTGCTGGGCTCGCTCCACAATACGCGGCGCACACCGCCGTGCATCGATCGCGAAAGAATGGGCTCCTGCTGCTTTGAGCGCATGGGCAAGCGGCCCAGCCAGTTGCTGACGACCACTCCGGGTGACCAAAGTCCAGGTGAGCGCCAGCGCTTCACGCCAGTGTCCCTGCTCCTCAAACAGGCGGCCGACCTGTTCTGCATGACCGCCTTCTGCGACGCTGTTCAGCCGCTGCGCCCACTGACTGACCGCGTCGACCAGTTCAGTTTGTTCGGGTTGATTGATCATGGCAGCGAGCGCGCCCCGGACCGCCTATCGTTCGGCGAGCACTTTCGCGATCGAGTCGGCCACGTAATCGATATTGCGAGAATTGAGCGCAGCCATGCAGATCCGGCCAGTGCTGATTGCGTAAATGCCGTACTGGTCGCGCAGCACTTCCACCTGCTCGCGAGTGAGGCCGGAATACGAAAACATGCCTCGCTGACGGATCACAAAGCTGAAATCGCGGCTGACACCGCGCGCCTTGAGACGCTCGACCAGGCCCGTACGCATTGCGCGGATGCGGTCGCGCATGGTGGCAAGCTCGCGCTCCCAGGTTGCGCGGAGCGCGGGTGTTGAGAGCACTGCTGCAACAACCGCCGCACCATGGGTGGGGGGACTGGAGTAGTTGGTGCGGATGGTTCGCTTGACCTGACTGATCACCCGTGCGGTCTCATCTCGATCGGAGGTGACGACGGAGAGGGCACCGACGCGTTCGCCGTAGAGCGAGAAGGATTTTGAAAAAGAGCTGGAGACCAGGAAGCTGAGCCCGGACGATGCAAAGAGGTTGAGCGCCAGCGCGTCCTCGGGGATGCCGTCGCCGAATCCCTGGTAAGCCATATCGAGGAAGGCAACCAGCCCGCGTGCCCGGACGGACTCCACAACCTGCGCCCACTGCGCGGCGTCAAGGTCTACGCCGGTAGGGTTGTGACAGCATGCGTGAAGCACCACGATGGATCCTGCGGGCATCGCATTGAGCGACGCGAGCATGGCGTTGAAGTTCACGCCGTGCGAGGCCGCGTCGTAGTACGCGTAAGCGTTTACCTTGAAACCGGCAGCCTCGAACAGCGCCCGGTGGTTCTCCCAGCTGGGATCGCTGATCCAGACATCGGCCGCCGGCAGCAGCTTACGCAGAAAATCGGCCCCGACTTTCAAGCCGCCGGTTCCGCCAAGCGCCTCAAATGTGGCAACGCGCCCCGCTTCGATCAGCGACGAACCTGCACCGAACAGCAATGCCTGGACGGCCTGGTTGTAGGCCCCGAAACCTTCGATGGGCAGGTAGCTGCGAGCGGGTTGCTTTTCGAGGCGCTGCCGCTCGGCATCCCGCACTGCTTCAAGAAGGGGCACCCTGCCATCGTTGTCGTAGTACACGCCAACGCCGAGATTGACCTTTGAGGAGCGGGTGTCGGTATTGAACGCTTCGGTGAGTCCGAGGATGGGATCCCGCGGTGCCATTTCGACGGCGGCGAACATGGAGGGTTTCATGGTCGGGTCTAAGTGATTGATTTGATGGAGGTGTCGGTGAAATACCCTGAGCAAGCTGCACAAGAATTGTGCACTACTCTAGCTTTTTGAGGGGGGGCGCGCGATAATTACTGGTTGGTCAGATAGTCGGACTGGTCTGCCGGGTGGCTGGCCGCGACGAGGTTGCAACTTCTCATGTTGCGGTGCAGCGAGTCGGCGGCTCTGCAGGGGCCCGGAAGCGTAGCAGGCAGTTGACGGGTTCTGATCAGAGGGCAGTGCGGTTGTAGCGAGGTTCAAGCGTTTTTCGGCGGTTCGCGTAACCGTTGAAATCAGTCTAACACGGTAAGCAGGCAGCTTTTTTTACATGGTCGATCTGGTCCACGACAGTTCAGGGTTGCAGACGTTTCCGGGAAGCCCGTTCCGGCTTGCCCGACCGTTTGCGCCCGCCGGCGACCAGCCTGCGGCCATCGATGCGCTGGAACAGGGCCTGCGTGACGGCCTCAGCTATCAGACGCTGCTGGGGGTAACGGGCTCAGGCAAAACTTTCACGATGGCCAATGTCATTGCGCGCACGGGGCGGCCGGCGCTCATTCTGGCGCCAAACAAAACGCTGGCGGCTCAGTTGTACGCCGAGATGCGTGAGTTCTTCCCTGAGAACGCCATCGAATACTTCGTGTCGTACTACGACTACTACCAGCCCGAGGCGTATGTGCCTCAGCGCGATCTCTTCATCGAGAAAGACTCCTCCATCAACGACCACATCGAGCAGATGCGGTTGTCGGCCACCAAGTCGCTCCTCGAACGCCGGGACACGGTCATCGTCGCTACCGTGTCGTGCATTTACGGCATCGGCAATCCCGCCGACTATCACGAGATGCGGCTGCTGCTTCGGGTGCGTGACCGTATTGGCCAGCGCGAGCTTCTTCAGCGTCTGGTTGCCATGCAGTACCGCCGCAACGAGACCGAATTCGCGCGCGGCACGTTCCGGGTTCGCGGCGATACCATTGATGTGTTTCCTGCCGAGCATGCAGAGCTCGCGCTGCGCATTGAGCTGTTCGATGACGAAATCGAATCGTTGCAGCTCTTTGACCCGCTCACGGGTCGGATCCGCCAAAAAATTCCGCGCTTTGTCGTGTACGCGTCGTCGCACTACGTGACGCCGCGGGTAACCATCCTGCGTGCCATCGACACCATCAAGGAAGAGCTGTCAGAGCGGCTCGAGTTCTTCGTGTCGCAGGGCAAACTGCTTGAGGCCCAGCGACTCGAACAGCGCACGCGCTTCGATCTCGAGATGCTCCAGGAGCTCGGCTTCTGCAAAGGCATTGAGAACTACTCGCGTCACCTGTCGGGTGCCCGGCCAGGCGACCCACCGCCCACCCTGGTCGATTATCTGCCTGCTGACGCGTTGATGATCATCGATGAAAGCCACGTGACCATCGGGCAACTGGGCGGCATGTACCGCGGGGACCGGTCGCGCAAGGAAACGCTGGTGCAGTATGGCTTCAGGCTGCCGTCGGCGCTCGATAATCGTCCGCTGCGATTCGATGAGTTCGAAACCAAGATGCGGCAGTGCGTATTTATATCGGCCACCCCTGCCGATTATGAAACGCGCACCGCTGGCCAGGTCGTTGAGCAGGTGGTTCGACCCACCGGTCTCATTGATCCCGCGATTGAAGTGCGGCCTGCGCGCGCCCAGGTGGAAGACCTTCTGTCCGAGATTCGTTCCCGGGTGGGGCAGGGCGATCGCGTCCTCGTTACCACGCTCACCAAGAGAATGTCGGAAGACCTTACCGATTTTCTTGGCGAACAGGGCGTGCGGGTTCGGTATCTCCACTCCGACATCGACACCGTTGAACGGGTGGAGATCATTCGCGACCTGCGGCTGGGCAGCTTCGATGTGCTGGTGGGAATCAACCTGTTGCGAGAGGGGCTCGATATTCCCGAGGTGTCTCTAGTTGCGATCCTGGATGCCGACAAGGAAGGCTTCCTGCGGTCAGAGCGCAGCCTGATACAAACAATTGGCCGCGCGGCGCGCAACCTTCGCGGCACGGCCATTCTGTACGCCGACACCATCACCGATTCAATGAAGCGTGCCATGTCGGAAACCGACAGGCGGCGTCTGAAGCAGATTGAATTCAACGCGGCACACGGCATTTCGCCGCGCGGTATCAGCAAGCAGGTGCGTGAGTTGATCGATGGCGTCTATGACGCCGAGGCCGCTCGCGCCGCGCGCTCGCTCGATCAGACCGCTGCAGATGAGCCCGTGGAACTGGGCGAGAAAGCCCTTGCCCGTGAAATCCGCGCGCTCGAGAAACGCATGCTCGAGCACGCGCGCAATCTCGAGTTCGAGAAAGCGGCTGAGGTTCGTGACCGCCTCGCGCGCCTGAAGCAACGCGTGCTGGGCGCCGACGGCACGGGCAACGTACTTCCGTTTACCGCTGGACGGGCCGCCTGACATGTTTTTTCTTCCTCCCTCTAAACTAAAAAGGTATTGAAAATGGCTAAAAGAGAACCCACATCTCTCGCTATGAGCACACGAGTACTGTTTGTCTGCATGGGAAACATCTGCCGCTCGCCGATGGCCGAGAGCGTTTTCCGTCATGTGGTCCGCGTCGCTGGTCTGGACGACGTGGTTCGCGTTGCATCCGCCGGTACACACGCCTTCCATGAGGGTGAGGCCTGCGACAAGCGCGCGCAGGCGTCGCTGCAAAAGCGTGGATACAACGCCGGTGACATTCGGGCGCGCAAGGTTACCGAGCGTGATTTCGAAGAGTTTGACCTGATCCTTGCGATGGATTGGGACAATCTCTCGCTGCTTCAGCAAACCGCGCCGAAGCGTTTCCATCACAAGCTTCAGTTGGTGATGCGCTTCGCCACCGAGCACGAAACCGCGACCGTGCCCGATCCCTATCACGGCTCGGCGCAAAACTTTGAGCAGGTGCTCGACTACATCGAAGACGCGTGCAGCGGTCTGCTCGAGGTTGCCAAGCGCCGTGCGACGCAGGTCGCAGCAGCCTGATTTCGCGCAGGGTCTCCAACTAAAAGCATCCCGCCAGCGCCTGGCGTCTCGGCGGGATGTTCTTTTTAGGCAGGCTGCGCGCCCGGAATGACTTCTCCGCAGCCGCTCATTCGTAAGAAAAAAGGCGCGCGCAGTCTGGCGCGCCGTGTGTTTATTGCCACCGCTGCACTCGCGGGTGGCGGTCTGGCTGTTGCTGCTGGTGCCGGAGGCTGGCGCGCCTGGCAGATATCGCGCTTCAGGGCCCCCGCAGCCGACGGCGAGTCGGCCTTCAACGCCTGGGTCACCATCGACCGCTCAGGGCGGGTCGCCGTCGCGGTTCCGCACCAGGAGATGGGGCAGGGCATTCACTCGCTGGTTGCGCTGCTCGTCGCTGAAGAGCTTGATTGCGATCCGACGGCTATCTCGGCTCGTCCAGCCCCTCTGGGCCTTGCGTACTCGAACCCGCTACCGGTGCTCGACGCTCTGGCGATCCGGCGGGGTGAGGATGCCCTGGGGTCAGTCGTTCATCGCAGTGTTGCGGCCATTCTCCGGCTTGCGGGGTTGCAGATGACCGGAGGCTCCACCTCCGCTCGCAATTGCTGGGAGTCAGCGCGCTATGCGGCTGCGGCGGTGCGCGCATTGCTGATTGACACGGCGGCGTGGCGTTGGAATGTGCCGGCCGACCGTTTGCGAACCCTCTCGTCGCGAGTGCTTGATCCGGTTACTGACCGATCGATTTCATTTGGAGAGCTCGCCGAAGAGGCGGCACTGCGAGAGCCTCGACGCGTTGCGCCGAAGCCGCGCGAGCAATACAGGCTCATGGGTCGAGGGATCCGCAGGCTTGACTCGCGATCGAAGTCGGATGGCAGCGCGCGGTTCGCCGCGGACATTCGAATGCCCGGCATGCGCTATGCGTCAGTGCGACATGCACCCATGGTCGGCGGGCGTCTCGCGTCAGCGCGCTGGGCCGAAGGTAAGCAGACGGACAACGCAACGATTGTCTCCGCTGACGATTGGTTTGCCGTGGTAGCCGGGTCCTGGTGGGGCGCTGATCAGTTGGCCTCGAGCGTCGAAGCGCGCTGGACGGCACCAGCGGCGCCAGCCGCGTCCGCGCCCTACCTTCAGTCGCTGCGCGCTACGGTCGAGCGCAAGGCGGGTCGCGACGTGGCTGCCCGACTGGATCCACCGGACCGACCCATCACTGTTCGGAAGACGGTCACGGCAGACTATGAGGCAGCGTTCGTGGCGCATCAGACCATGGAGCCCATGAACTGCACCATCCGCCTCGACAGTGATCGATGCGAGGTCTGGATTGGTACTCAGGTGCCTGACCTGGTGCGTCGAACCGTCGCCAAGATCACGGGGCTAGCCACGGAACAGGTTCTGGTTCATCCGTGTCTGATGGGCTGCGGCCTGGGCCGTCGGCTTGAGACCGATGTTGCCGCGCAGGCGGCACGTATTGCGCTTTCGCTCACCCGGGGTGTGCCGCTGCAGCTGCAGTGGCGGCGCGATGAAGATACCCGCCGCGACATGGTTCGGCCGGCGGCCGCAGCCAGACTCGAGGCGGGGCTGGGTGCGCGCGGTGAAATCGCACGGCTCGATTGCTGGCTCGCGGGTGCTTCGGTTGCTGCGCAATATCTTCGCCGGCAGTACGCGCTTCCGGCGGGTTGGCTGCCCGACCGCAGTTGTCACGATGGCGTCTCAGATCTGGTCTACGACCTCGACGAATTACGGGTTAGACACGAACGTATCGAGAGTCCGCTTCCGGTGGGTTTCTGGCGGTCGGTGGGCTACGGTGCAAACAGTTTCTTCGCCGAAAGTTTCATTGACGAGTGTGCGCATGCCAGCGGCGACGATCCCTATCAATATCGACGCAGACTCCTGCAGCGACAGCCCAGGGCGCTGCGAGTCCTCGAAGAGGCGGGGCGGTTGAGCGGTTGGGGTCGGCCGGTGCAAACGCGTCGGGGTGCCAAAGGGGGGCGCGGTATCGCAATCGTGGCCAGCTTCGGTTCCATCGTTGCGCAGGCACTCGAGGTCGAAGTGGAAGGCACTGAGATCCGCGTCTTGCGAGTCGTCGCGGTCATTGACTGCGGGTTTGCAATCGATCGTCAGGGCGTGCGAGCGCAGATTGCCAGCGCCGTTGTAGGGGGGTTGTCTGCGGCGCTCTATGGACAGATTGATGCGGTGGACGGGGCTATCCGCCAGGGTAATTTCAACGATGCACGCCTGCTCCACCTGCGCGAGACCCCCCGTATCCAGGTTGAAGTGATCGATGGGAGCCCCGAAATCGGTGGCGTAGGCGAGGTTGGCCTGCCGCCCGTCGCACCGGCACTCGCCAATGCAGTGTTTGCAGCGACTGGAAAGCGTATTCGTCGCCTTCCGCTGCGGTTTTCCTAGTTTTCCGCTTAGGTATCGCGCTATTTCCGCAGAGGTGAGTGTTTTTGTGGGGATTTGTGACCCGCGAGTCAATTCGCAAACTAGCTATTCACAAATCGCTTTGTCTGGCCTAGAATGCGAACTGCAGGGCGATTGTCCAAGACAAAAGCCCCGCAAACGCTGATGGGTTTCTCGACTAAATCGCTCGGATTAGGATAAAGTTGAGTGAACTAGTCAAGATTTAACACTCCTCATCATTTCGGAATCTAGCCATGCGATTGACCACAAAGGGGCGGTTTGCAGTAACCGCCATGATCGATCTAGCCATGCGGCAGCATCAAGGGCCGGTGACGCTTGCCGGCATCAGCCAGCGGCAAAAGATTTCTCTGTCATACCTTGAGCAGCTGTTCGGCAAGCTCCGCCGTCACGAGCTCGTTGAGAGCACCCGCGGTCCCGGCGGCGGCTATTCGCTTGCCCGCTCAATGAAAGACATCACCGTTGCCGACATCATTTTCGCGGTTGATGAACCCCTCGACGCGACGCAGTGCGGCGGCCGCGAAAACTGCCAGGACGAGGGCCCCTGCATGACGCACGAGCTCTGGTCAAACCTGACCACCCGCATGATCGACTATCTCAGTTCGGTGAAGCTGGCCGAGCTGGTCGAGCAGCAGCGTGGCAAGGAAGGCCGTGCGCGTCCTCGCGAAATTTCCGTACTCAAAGAGCACCGTGCAGCGCTTGAGTTTCCAACCTCCACGCTGCAGCCCATCCGCTTTGATAACGGCCGTCTGACCACTTTCTGAGGTTCTTGCCCGCCATGCAACTTCCGATCTATCTCGACTATGCAGCCACCACCCCAGTTGATCCCCGGGTGGTGGACAAAATGGTGCCGTTTCTCTATCAGAACTACGGTAACCCCGCCTCCCGCAGCCATGAGTACGGCTGGGAGGCGGAGCGGGCGGTTGAGGAAGCTCGGGAGAACGTGGCAGCGCTGGTCGGATGCGACCCCCGGGAAATTGTCTGGACCTCGGGCGCAACTGAATCCATCAACCTTGCAGTCAAGGGTGCTGCCCAGTTCAATCGCGAACGTGGGCGTCATCTGATCACGTTCAAAACCGAGCACAAGGCGACGCTCGACACCATGCGCGAGCTCGAGCGTCACGGCTTTGAGGTGACGTACCTGGACGTCAAGCCCGATGGGCTTATTGATTTCGAGGCGCTGAAGGCGGCCTTGCGGCCCGACACCACAGTGCTGTCGGTCATGTACGTCAACAACGAAATCGGCGTCATTCAAAACGTCGCGGCAATCGGCGAGCTGTGCCGCGAACGCGGCATCGTGTTTCATGTTGACGCTGCGCAGGCCACCGGCAAGCTGCCGATCGACCTCGCTTCCCTCAAGGTCGATCTGATGTCTTTCTCGGCCCACAAGACCTACGGCCCCAAGGGTATGGGCGCGCTGTTCATCCGTCGCAAGCCACGCGTTCGAATCGAAGCGCAAATTCATGGGGGCGGGCATGAGCGCGGCTTTCGATCGGGAACCCTGCCCACCCATCAGATTGTGGGCATGGGCGAGGCCTTCCGCCTGGCGCGGCAGGAAATGGGCACTGAAAACGAGCGTATTCGCGTGTTGCGTGACCGGCTGCTGGCCGGCATTCAGCAAATGGAAGAAGTATATGTAAACGGTGACCTCGAACACCGCGTTCCGCACAACCTCAACATCAGCTTCAACTATGTAGAGGGCGAATCATTGATCATGGCGATCAAAGACATCGCGGTGTCCAGCGGTTCTGCGTGCACTTCGGCCAGTCTGGAGCCCTCTTATGTGCTTCGGGCGCTCGGTCGAAGCGACGAACTGGCCCATTCGTCGATCCGGTTTTCCATCGGGCGGTTCACGACCGAAGAGCAGGTTGATCATGCTGTCCGGCTGATCCAGAGCAAGGTTGGCAAGTTGCGCGAGATGTCGCCCCTGTGGGAAATGGTCAAGGAAGGCATTGACCTCAACTCGGTGCAGTGGGCTGCACACTAAAAATCAGTATTTCTGTCACGTTTGATTGTCGGGGAGAGTCCCATGGCCTACAGCGAAAAAGTCATTGATCACTATGAAAACCCGCGCAATGTCGGGTCTCTGGACAAGGACGACCCAAGCGTCGGAACCGGTATGGTTGGTGCGCCAGCGTGCGGTGACGTGATGAAGCTGCAGATTCGCGTCAACGATGAAGGTGTCATTGAAGACGCGCGGTTCAAAACCTACGGGTGTGGGTCGGCAATTGCGTCGTCGTCGCTGGTCACTGAGTGGGTGAAGGGCAAAACGCTCAACCAGGCAATGGAAATCCGCAACACGCAGATCGCCGATGAACTGGCGCTGCCGCCGGTCAAAATTCACTGCTCGATTCTCGCTGAAGATGCCATCAAGGCGGCGGTGGAAGATTACCGGCGCAAGCACGATTCGGGTGAGCAGAAGGCCGCTTAAGGAGCTCGGTGCCATGGCTGTTACCCTCACAGAGTCGGCTGCGCAGCACATCAGCCGTTTCATCAGCCGTCGCGGCAAGGGAATCGGATTGCGGCTGGGCGTGCGAACCACCGGGTGTTCGGGGCTTGCGTACAAGCTTGAATATGCCGACGAATCGCAACCGGAAGACCTTCTCTTTGAGAGCCACGGCGTCACGGTTCTCATTGACCCCAAGAGCCTTGCCTACATCGACGGCACCGAACTTGACTTTGTCCGCGAAGGCCTTAATGAGGGATTCAAGTTCAATAATCCCAATGTGAAAGGCGAGTGCGGCTGCGGCGAGTCGTTTCAGGTCTGATTTCCAGCCACGATTCGCGCTCGCTTTCCTCTACCTTATTCGGGCGGCCTTGGCGCCGCCCAACCGCTTTGAGCGGTTTCATGCTCCTCCTCGATAAAAATTACTTCGACCTGCTGCAGTTGCCGCGTGCCTTTTCGGTCGACGAGAGGACGCTCGAGGGCGCCTATCGGGATCTGGTCGCTGCGGTACACCCCGACCGGTTTGTTACCGACTCGCCGGAGCAGCGGCGTCTGGCCATGCAGGCCGCCACGCTCGCGAACGAGGCTTGGCGCTGTCTGCGTGATCCAGCAAGCCGCGCGGCCTACCTGTGTCGCCTTGAAGGCGTTTCGGTCGATAGCGCGGCGCGGGCTGGTGCGTCAGCGGCGTTTTTGAGCGAGCAGATGGCGTGGCGAGAGGCTTTGGATGAGGCCCGCCTCGATGCAAATCGGCTCATGCTCGAGTCGCTGCAGCAGGAAGTTCGGGCGGCGCGCGACAAGGCAGTGCGGGATGTAGCTGATCTGATCGATGCTCGGGGTGACTTCGAGGCTGCAGCGCGCCGAGTGGGTCAACTGATGTACATCGATCGGTTTTCCGAGCAGGTCGACGAAGCGCTAGACGACTTGTCCTGATACCCTCTTAACGGTTTGCCTTCGCATGGCTCTGCTCCAGATTTCTGAACCCGGCATGTCGCCCGAGCCGCATCAGCGGCGGCTCGCGGTAGGTATCGATCTCGGGACCACCAATTCGCTGGTGGCTGCGGTTCGATCCAGTCTTCCCGAAGTACTCGAGGACGAACACCGGCACGCGTTACTGCCGTCGGTCGTTGCGTACGGCAATGATGAGCGAATCACCGTGGGTGCTGAGGCCGCAGCGCGGGCAATCGCTGATCCACACAACACCATCGTCTCGGTCAAGCGGTTCATGGGGCGTGGTATTGACGACGCGCGCCGCCATCGGACCGCCTATCGGTTTACCGATGCGCCCGGCATGGTTCGCATTCAGACGCGGGCAGGCGACAAGAGCCCGGTGGAAGTGTCATCCGAGATTCTCAAGGTGCTGCGGCGTCGCGCGGAAATGTCATTGGGCGGCGAGCTCTATGGCGCCGTCATCACCGTGCCAGCCTACTTCGACGATGCTCAGCGACAGGCCACCAAAGATGCTGCCCGGCTCGCTGGCATCGAGGTGTTGCGGCTGCTCAATGAACCCACCGCAGCGGCCATTGCCTATGGTCTCGACAACGGGACGGAAGGCCGCGTCGTGGTGTTCGATCTGGGCGGTGGCACGTTTGATGTGTCGGTGCTTCATCTCAGCCGCGGCGTGTTTGAAGTGGTGGCCACTGGCGGCGACTCAGCGCTTGGTGGCGACGACTTTGATCGGCGAATCGTTGAATGGGCATTGCGTGAGACGGGGCTGGTGCAGGCCGCTGAACCTGATCCAATCGGTTCAGCGCTGTCGGCCGGGTCGTTATCAGCGGCCGATCTTCGCGCGATGACCGTTGAAGCGCGGCGCGCGAAAGAGGCGCTGTCCGATTCCACGCTTACCACATTCTCCTGCCCGTTGTCCGATTCGTCGGCAGTGCGTCTGCCGCTTGCGCGCGAGCGTTTCGATGCCATCACCGCAGATCTCGTGTCGCGAACCATCACTGTCGTACGCCGAACCTTGCGCGATGCCCGCATTGACGCAACGGACGCCGGATCGGTGGTGCTGGTGGGCGGCGCCACGCGTATGCCTGCGACTCGCGCAGCGGTTGCAAGCTTTTTCGGGCGGCCAGCGCTTTCCAATATCGACCCTGACCGTGTCGTCGCAATCGGCGCAGCAATGCAGGCGAACCTGCTTGCGGGAAATCGCCGTGAGGGGGACGACTGGTTGCTGCTTGATGTCATTCCACTCTCGCTTGGCCTTGAAACCATGGGGGGTCTGGTCGAGAAGATCGTTCCTCGCAATTCAACAATTCCCGTGGCACGGGCGCAGGAGTTCACCACCTTCCGCGATGGTCAGACCGCACTCGCGATTCACGTGGTTCAAGGCGAGCGTGAACTGGTGTCCGACTGCCGCTCGCTTGCGCGCTTCGAACTGCGGGGAATTCCGCCGATGAGCGCTGGGGCTGCCCGGATTCGCGTCAGTTTCCAGGTCGATGCCGATGGATTGTTGTCGGTCACCGCGTGCGAGCAATCCAGCGGTGTCAAGGCCTCGGTGGCGGTTCGGCCATCGTATGGTCTCAGTGACGATGAAATTGCGAACATGCTTCAGCAATCTTTCTCATCGGCCAGTGCCGATCGCGACGCACGCGCACTGCGAGAGCAGCAGGTTGAGGCGGATCGTCTTTATGAGGCAACGCGCTCTGCACTCGACGTGGATGCCGATCTGCTAACTGAGTCCGAGCGTGCGGTGGTCGAGTCGTTGCTCGCACGGCTTCGTGAAACGCGGCTTGGCACGGACACCGATGCAATTCGCCATGCAGTCGATGCGTTGGCGCGCGGTACCGAGCACTTCGCATCCCGCCGGATGGACCGTGCGATCTCGAAGGCGCTTGCTGGACGTCGAATCGATCAAATTGACTGAACCTGGAAACCTGCTGATGCCCGCGATTACGATCATGCCCCACGCCGCGCTGTGCCCGGACGGCGCGCAATTTGAAGCACCCGAGGGGGCGGTGTTGTGCAAGGTCCTGCTTGAACACGGTATTCGCATCGAGCACGCCTGCGACATGTCTTGCGCCTGCACCACCTGCCACGTGGTGGTTCGCGAAGGCTTGTCGTCGTTGGAGTCAGCCACTGAGCAGGAAGACGACATGCTCGACAAAGCCTGGGGTCTCACTTCGCAGTCCAGACTCTCATGCCAGGTGAAGATTGCCCGCGCCAATCTGAAGATTGAGATTCCGAAGTACACCATCAACCATGCCCGTGAAGATCACTGAGCTGCGAGAGATTCGATGAAGTGGACAGACGTACAGGAAATCGCGATTGAACTCGCCGAGCGTTATCCCGATCTTGATCCGGCAACCATCCGGTTCACCGATTTGCGCCAGAAGGTGTTGGACTTGCCTGGGTTCGACGACGCGCCTGAGCGATCGGGCGAACGCGTGCTTGAGGCGATTCAGCAGGCTTGGATTGACGAGGCCGCCTAGCCCCTCGTGTCGCCCGTTCGCGCGTGGCGAACCAGCGCGACCGCAGCCAGTGTGCAGCCCAACCCGGCAAGCCCCAGCAGACATGCTGCGGTGGTGGGCCCCCAGCTTTCCAACACCTGCCCGAGCACCAGCGGCGAAAGTGCCGACACCACGAGCGACGGCGCAGCCAGGCGCCCGAGCAGCTCGCCATAGCCGCGCGAACCAATCAGCATGAGCGGCAGCGCGCCGCGAAGAATGGTCAACAAGCCGTTGCTGAAGCCGTAGGTAAGAACGAAGGCGGTTGCCGCGATGCCAGCCGGGATCGGCAAAGTAAACAGCAGCAGCGATAGCGGCAGCATGGCAAACACGGGTACCGTCAGCGTGAGGGGCGACAGCCAGCGCTGCGCGAGCAGCTCGGCTGATCGCGATATCACCTGGGCCGGTCCCATCATGGCGGCGATGGCAACCGCGGCCCCAGCGCTCAGCCCGATGCCCTGAATCAGTTCAGGCAGATGGACTGCCAGAGATGACCAGATGAACGCGTGGCATGCGAAGGCGGTTGCGATGAGCAGCACAGCTTTTTCGGCCCATTGAGGGCTTGGCGCCGTTGTCGAGCGCTCGTGTGGGTTTGCCGCGGCGGCAGCCTTGTCGGCGGAACCCACGGTGCCCTGGGGTTGGCAGCCCGAGAAGAAATAATGAAGCGGCGCGCAGATCAACATATTCATTGCACCAAATGCGGCGAGCGCGCCACGCCACCCGACCGTCTCAAGAAGCAGATGGCTGATCGGCCAAAACACGGTCGAGGCGAGTCCGCCCAGCAGGGTAAGCAGCGAGATTGCCCGGCGCGAGCCTGGACCCGCGAGGGCGGCAAGTGCAGCGAATGCGCCGTCATAGAGCATCGCGCGCATCCCGAGCCCGATCAGGCTCCAGGCAAGCCATATCAACCACAGGCTGTCTGCGATTGCGTGAAGCAGCAGTGCGCAGCCGGCAAGCAGTGAGGCGCTCGTGAGAATCGAAGCTGCGCCGTGACGGTCAATCAGCGCGCCGATTCTGCGCGATAAAAGCCCCGAGAGCAGCAGCGCCCAGGACGACGCGCCGAGTACCCCCAGCAGGGGCAAGCCGAGGTCGTCAGCGATGGGTCGAGCCAGAATCGCTGGAACATAAAACGTGGTGCCCCAACCGATGATCTGGGTGATGCCCAGCGCGATAACCGCGTGCTGGGTACGGGGTCGGGCGACGGGCTTCACCGCTTGCTGGCGAAACCCGCGCGCTTAGGTCAGTCTTCGCGACGAAGTGCCGGGAACAGCACGACGTCACGGATGTTGGGGCGGTCGGTCAGCAGCATGACGAGACGGTCAATGCCGATACCGCAGCCGCCCGTGGGGGGCATGCCGTATTCGAGCGCTCGAATGTAGTCGGCATCAAAGTGCATGGCCTCTTCGTCGCCTGCGTGCTTGGCTTCAACCTGGCTGTGGAAGCGCGCAGCCTGGTCTTCCGGATCATTGAGTTCGGAGAAGCCGTTGGCAAGTTCGCGACCCGCAATGAACAGCTCAAACCGTTCAGTGATGGCAGGAGCGTTGTCGCTGACGCGCGCAAGCGGTGAAACTTCTACCGGATAGTCGATGATGAATGTTGGGTCGTGCAGCTTGGACTCGGCCACCTCTTCAAAGAGGGCCAGCTGAAGTGCCCCCACGCCTGCCCTGGCAAGAGCCGGGTCATTGACGTCAACGCCCAGCTTGCCCAGTTCACCACGCAGCCACGCTGGATCATCAAGCGCTGCCGCGGCGTAGCGCGGCGCATGTAAACGGATGGCCTCGGCGATCGTCAATCGGGCAAACGGCGCGCCGAAATCGATGGCCTTGCCCTGATAGGTGAGGGTGGTGCTGCCGGTGGCCGACTGCGCCGCATCACGCAAGATTTGCTCGGTGAAGTCCATCAGCCAGCGGTAGTCGGTGTAGGCGGCGTAGAACTCCATCATCGTGAATTCGGGGTTGTGGCGCGGCGAGATTCCTTCGTTACGAAAGTTGCGATTGATTTCGTAGACGCGTTCAAAGCCGCCCACAATGAGCCGTTTCAGATAAAGCTCGGGTGCGATCCGCAGATACATCTGCTGATCAAGCGCATTGTGGTGCGTGATGAAGGGCTTGGCGCTTGCGCCACCGGGAATCGGATGGAGCATGGGTGTTTCGACTTCGAGAAAGCCGTGAGACACCATGAACGAACGTATGGCGCTGATGGTTCGACTGCGCGCAATGAACGTGTCGCGGGTTTCCTGGTTGGCGATCAGATCGACATACCGCTGCCGGTAGCGGATTTCCTGATCCGCCACGCCGTGAAACTTGTCGGGCAGTGGGCGAATCGACTTGGCAAGCATTCTGATGGCTGAGCATCGAATCGAAAGTTCGCCCTTCATGGTTTTGAAGAGCTCGCCCTCAGCGCCCATGATGTCGCCCATGTCCCAGTGCTTGAAGGCCTCGTGGGTGTCCGAGCCAACACCTTCGTCGTTAAGCCAGAGCTGGATTCGCCCAGTACCGTCCTGGATCGTGGCAAAGCTGGCCTTGCCCTGCACGCGCTTGAGCATGATGCGGCCAGCGACGCTTACCTGAATACGATCGGCTTGCAGGTCGTCACGGGTTTTGAAGCCGTGGTGTGTGGCGAGATCGGCAGCCCGGTGCGCCGGAACAAAATCATTTGGAAATGCAACCCCTTGCCCGCGAAGGCGCGTGAGCTTTGCGCGCCGCTCGGCGATGATCGCGTTTTCATCCAGGGGTAGGGGTTCGGCGCCGTCAGCGGCCGGTTGGGTCGGGTGGGTCACGAGCGGGTCTCCGCGTGGAATCGGGTGGAATCAGACGCCCTGTTTCAGGCTGGCGGCGATGAACTCATCGAGATCGCCGTCGAGCACCGAACGGGTGTTGCTGATTTCAACGTTGGTGCGAAGATCCTTGATCCGTGATTGATCGAGCACGTAAGAGCGAATCTGGTGTCCCCAGCCGATATCGGTTTTGGAGGCCTCGACCTTATCCTGCTCGGCCCGGCGCTTGCGCAACTCAAGCTCGAACAATCGCGCGCGGAGCATCTTCATTGCCTCGTCGCGGTTGCGGTGCTGCGATCGGTCGTTTTGGCACTGCACGACGATGCCGCTTGGATGGTGGGTGATTCGCACCGCCGACTCGGTCTTGTTCACGTGCTGGCCACCCGCGCCGGAAGCGCGGAACACATCGATTCGAAGATCTGCCGGGTTGATATCCACTTCGATGGAATCATCGACCTCCGGGTAGACGTAGACCGACGCAAAGGAGGTGTGTCGTCCGCCACTGGAGTCAAATGGGGATTTGCGTACCAGACGGTGAATACCTGTTTCGGTGCGCAGAAATCCATAGGCATATTCGCCTTCAAGCTTGATGGTTGCGCCTTTGATGCCGGCCACATCACCCGGCGACTCTTCCAGCAGCTCGGCTTTGAAGCCCTTGCGCTCGCAGTAGCGCAAGTACTGGCGAAGAAGCATCTGCGCCCAGTCTTGCGCCTCGGTGCCGCCAGCGCCTGATTGAATTTCCAGAAAACAGTTGCTGGGATCGGCCGGGTTCGCGAACATCCGCCGGAATTCGAGACCCTCCACCTGCTCGCGCAGGATCGCGGTGTCGGCCTCGACGGCGATCAATGTGTCGTCGTCGCCCTCTGATTTGGCGATGTCGGCGAGTTCGGTCGCGTCGCCCAGGCCGGCTTCGATGTTCTGGATCCGGTCTACAACCTGATCGAGCTGTTT
>VGHA01000067.1 GCA_016868375.1 Betaproteobacteria bacterium
GCACCTCGTGACCGAGCTTGACCGCCTGGTGGCCGATCGCCTGCGCGAGGTGGCTCTTGCCGGTGCCAACCGGCCCCACGATGTGCACGGGTGCGGCCTCGCCGATGAAGCGGCAGGTGAGCACGTCATTGACCAGCGAGCGGTTGAGTCCGAGGTTGCGCTCGAAGTCAAACTGCTCGATCGTCTTGGCCGTTTGAAAGGCGGCCCGCCGCAGCCGCGTGGCAAAGCGCTGCTGCTCCCTGCGGGCGATCTCATCGCTGAGCAACACTCGGGCCCCAGCGTGACCAGGGCACCCAGCGGGTGTGCGCGAATGATGGCGTGCAGGTCTCGCGGGTGCTTGATGGCGAAATGTGCGGGGATGTACATCGGGCTGCCCAGAGGGTTGGCGTGAATGACTGAATATTGCAATCAAACTGGATTACACAGAATATCCACTTTTGTATAAATCTTCATACCAGTTGTAAGTGCTTCAATCTTCCGCCAGCGACTGCATCTATGAGTCCATCCGGTCCCGAATCGACTCGGGCGCCATAAGAGCTGGCGAAAAACTCCCCTCGACCCGTTCATTAGCTGCCGACCTTGGGGTTTCCAGGAGCACGGTGGTGACCATCTACGAACAGTTGGCGGCCGAGGGGTACATCGAAACGGCAGCAGGCGCGCGGGCCCGGGTTTCGCTGGGTCTGAAGCCGTTGCCGCCCAAGCGACGGCCTTCAGCCGCTAAGCAATCTCAACGAGTCGCATCAATATCAGCTTATGGCAAGCGGGTTGAAGGATTGGCGCTTCCGCAACCCCCTGTGACAGACCCTGCCCTTATCAATTTTCTGTATGGGGCGATATCCGACGAAGATTTTCCGACGCTCGCCTGGCGCCGACACTACAACCGCGCTCTGATTCGCAGGCAACAGCACCTCTACTATGGAGCCAGCGCGGGCGAACCTCAGCTGCGAGAGGAATTTCAAGCCTACCTGCTGAGGGCGCGTGGGCTGGAATGCACGGCGGATCAAATCCTCATCGTGCATGGGACACAACAGGCGCTCGAACTCTGCGCCAGGGTTCTTGTAGATCCTGGCGATAACGTGGTGATGGAGGAGCCTTGCTACTTGATGGCACGCCGCACCTTCGAATTGGTAGGCGCCAACATCGTTGCATCGCCGGTCGATGAGCAGGGCCTTGTGACTGCAGACCTGCCCAAAACACGCAGCACTTTGGCCTACGTGACGCCATCGCATCAATTCCCGCCGGTGAACGGGTTTTTTTGTCCACCCAGCGACTCCACGCTCTTGGCCACAGCCGCCTGACATTCGCCCCAGCGGGTCTTGATGTCTTCCGGCTTCTTGCCTTTTTCCACGTCGTCGGGCGTCAAGCCACCGGCACAGGCAGCCACCGCGAAACCTTCCTCGCCGCGCTTTGGGCCGTTTTCGGTGAACCAGTCCAGCCAGGCACGACCGTAGCCGTTTGTCACCTCGGTCTTCATGCCCTGCCGGTAGTTGAGGGCCCCCACCCAGGAGACAAACGCAATCACGCACACCAATGCGGTCAGAAACAGGATATCCCAAACATTGGGCAGTCCGCTGGATTCTGTTTTGCTCAGGGCGGTAGGCGGTGGCGTCATGACCTCTTAACAAGAGGGGTGAGGCACTGACGTTAGAGGTCTTTGGTCGTGCTGTCCATCAAGAGCATTCCGTAGCACGGCGTCCGTACCGTAAACACCAACAAAACTTTAGTGAATAGTTGAAACTATCGCATCCAAAATAATGGTTGACGGACAGGCGTCTACGCGAAGCTGAGTTCAGGAGCTACCAGGTCGAATCCAGATACTGCGCGCGAGCGTAAGCTCCCCCGTCACGCAGACAGCTGATTCCTAGAGTCCGCGGCGGTGGTTGTGGTCAGTCTGGGCATGAACTGCTTGGGTGGCACGCCACCCAAGGCGCCATGCGGTCGGTACTCGTTGTATTGGGTCAGCCAGTCGTCGGCGATGGCCTGGACTTGCTCGATGGAGTTGAACAGGAAAGCATCGAGCACCTCGGTGCGCAACGTCCGGTTGAATCGCTCGATGTAGGCGTTCTGGTTGGGCTCCCCGGGCTCGATGTAATTGAGCGTGATGCCTCGGCGCTGGGCCCATTCAACGAAGTCGTGGCTGGTCATCTCCGGCCCGTTGTCCGTGCGGATCGACAGCGGCGCGCCGTACCACTCCACCAGGCGATCCATGGTGCGGATCAGCATCGAGGCGGGCAGCGACTGGGCCACCTGGATGGTCAGGGCCTCGCGATTGGCCTCGTCGGCTGAATCAGGAAGTAGGCGCGTGAACGAAATCCCGCGAAAGGCAGACAGTTTCACGGCCGCCCCAGCAACAGCTTGGAGCCGGCACACCAAACGGCTGTTTGGTATCGTGCTGCCATGAAGAAATCCTCACTGCACGCACCAAAGCTCGCACCGAGCTTGGACGAATCCGTTCGCTGCGTTCACGTCACAAGCTACGACCGCCAGCAGCCCATCGCCCAGCGTATCGCCGTCATCTCCGAAGCCCGAAGGGATCTGGACAACGGCGAAGTCCGCGTCGGTATGCTGGCGATGACCATCAATCCTGCAGACCTGCTGCAAATCAATGGCGGGTATGGCGTTCAGCCCAAGCTACCCTACACACCAGGCCATGAAGGCGTCGGCATCGTTTTGGAAGCAGCTCCAGATGTCACCCACGTCAGCGTCGGTGACTTGGTGTTGCCGCTGGCGCCTGATGGAACTTGGCGAGATGAGCGTGTGCTCTCGGCTCGCCAAGTCACTGTCGTCGAGGGCGAAGTCGACATTCTTCAGTGCGCCATGCTCAGCGCCAACCCCGTGACTGCCTGGGTCCTCTTACACGGGTTGGCTGAACTCACCAGCCAGAACTGCCTGATTCAAAACGCTGCCAACTCCGCCGTTGGCCAGTGCGTTCGCCAACTGGCGGCTGCCATGGGGGTCCGGCTGATCAACGTCGTGAGACGGGCTGACGCCATCGACAACCAGCGGCTGGGCGATGAACACTGGATCATCGACCAAGACCTGTCGGGCACTGAGTTTGCAGAGCAGGTAAGGCGTCTTGCAGGCGGCAAACCCATTCCACTTGCCTTGGATGCCATCGCCGGGCAGGCGACCTCCAAACTCGCAGCTTCGGTCAGCCCGGGGGGCAAGGTGGTCGTCTATGGCCTGCTGAGTCAGCAGCCCAGCCAAGTGGAGCCAGCAGACTTGGTGTTTCGAGGTGTGTCGACTCACGGCTTCTGGCTCGCCAGCTGGTTTGCCGACGCCCAAAACCGCGCCACCGCCAAGACGGTCATTCCGTCACTGCTGGGCCTGCTGGCGCGCGGCGACCTGCGGATGTCGGTCGCTGCGACCTATGACCTCGCCGCGATCGGCACTGCCCTGGACCACGCGGATCAGCCGCGTCGTGACGGAAAGGTTCTGCTGACCGGCGCTTGGCTTGCGCGCCTGCAGCAAAGCTAGGGGAAATCCCTCAAACGGACACCAACCAACCACTTGTTTGGTTTGGTGTACTTTGGTACTCTCGCGGCCATGCTGAAATTGGTTGGACCTGCTGTGGTGACCCGGGGGGGCATCCGGCCTCGGACTCGGCGTAGCACGCGCACTGAGCCAGGCCGGAACACCGGTTGCCGTTCTCGACCGTCAAGAGGGCCCACCCCTCGAACATATGCGCTATCACCTCTGCGATGTCACATCAGAAAACGAGGTTGCGCAGGTGCTGGAGCGTGCCGCACAGGACGTGGGGGTCGCCCGACTCATCGTGAACTGCGCAGGGGTCGGGCGCAGCGCGCGCCTGCTCGGACGTGATGGCGTGCACTCCCTTGAACTGTTCCGCCAGGTTGCTGATGTCAACTTGATCGGCACGTTCAACGTACTGCGGCTTGCGGCTCAGCCTCTCGCAGGACTCGATGCGGACGCGGGCGGTCAGCGCGGCGTCATCATCAACGTCGCATCCATTGCAGCGTTCGGCGGGCAGATCGGGCAAGCCGCCTACTCGGCGTCGAAAGCGGCAGTGGCAGGAATGACGCTGCCGCTCGCCCGCGAACTGGGCAAGCACGGGATCCGCGTGGTCACCGTGTGTCCAGGCGTCTTTTGGACGCCGATGGTGGACAAACATGTGACGCCAGACGCCCTGGACGGCTTGCTCAAAAATGTAGCTTGGCCCAAACGGGCAGGCAATCCCGATGAGTTTGCGGATTTCGTGCTGTCTATAGCGCGCAACCCCATGGTCAATGCAGAAGTGATCCGCCTGGACGGTGGTTTGAGGATGCCTCCGATATGACCCCGGCCAGCAGTGATTTCTTCGACCTTGTCGTTGCGCGCGTCCAGCACGAAGCGTCCAGTATTGCGATCCTTGATCTGCAACGCGCCGATGCGTCTGGCTTGCCCGCTTGGCAACCAGGTGCGCACATTGACGTGCGAACGCAGGATGCGAGCGGCAAGGAAGTTGTACGTCAGTACTCCCTGTGCGGCCCTCAAGGCGAAGATTTTTGGCGCATTGCCGTGCTGGCGGACACCCGCGGCCGAGGAGGCTCGATTCACCTTTTTCAGATGGTAACGCAGGGTCAGAAGATCAGCGTGCGCGGCCCCAGAAATCACTTTGAACTGCCAAACGACGACCGACCTGTTGTGCTTGTCGCTGGCGGTGTCGGCATCACGCCACTGCTTGCGATGGCCGATCGCTTGCATGAGCAGGGTCGTCGCTTTCGCCTGCACTACTTTGCCCGTAGCCGCCACAGCATGGCTTTCCTTGATCAGCTCATGAGTGAACCGTATCAGGAGTAGATGCGGATGTCTTTTGACGATGACCATCCGACACCTGTTGAGAGCATCCTCAGCCATGACGACAGCGAGTCGTGGCTTTACACCTGCGGCCCGGAAGGCTTCATGAAATCCATCATGTCTGCAGCGCAGGCTGCCACGGTGAGCCCTTCGCGCATGAGGAAAGAGCTTTTTACCTCAGACGCTGCAGCCGCTGCCGACACCGCAGCGTCCTGCAATCGGGCTTTTACGGTGGTCCTGCGCTCCAGCGGCAAAGCGATTGAAGTGCCTGCAGACAAGACGGTGGTGCATGCACTGTCGGACGCCGGCGTCGACATCGTGGTGTCTTGCGAGCAAGGCCACTGCGGGTCTTGCCTGACCGGCGTGCTGGAGGATATTCCTGACCACCGCGACCAATTCATGCTGCCCGAAGAACAAGAACGCAATGACGCGTTCACACCGTGCTGCTCGCGCGCCGTGTCTGAAACCTTGGTACTCGACCTATGACCCAGGCGCCTGTCTACGATCCGACGAACGACACGATTCGTCGCAACCCATTTCCTCTTTACGAATCGCTGCAGGAGCATGACCCCATCCACTGGAGTCCGGTTATTCGAAGCTGGATCATCACCCGCTACGACGACGTTCGTCAGGTGGCGATGGCGCAGACCATGTCCTCGGATCGGCTGCGCCCTTTCTACGAGGCCTTGAAGGATGAGCGCCGGGAGATTCTTTCCGGCGTAATGCGGTACCTGAACGAATGGCTGGTCTTTAAGGCGGCGCCAGAGCACACACGCCTGCGCAAGATGATGAATGCAGTGTTTTCTCTGCAGATGATCCAAGGGCGCGAGCCTCAGATTCGTAGCACTGCCGAAGATTTGTTCTCGCAAGCTCCGGGCGGGCAACCGTTCGACTTCATGAAGGACGTGGCCGTTCTGCTGCCCGCCTACGTCATCCTGGACATGATGGGCTTGCCACGGGGTGACTTCCGCATGATCAAGGAATGGTCCGACGATTTGCGGCTGTTCATCGGAACCTCGCGAGCTGATGAAGACAAATACCGCAAGGCCCGGTCTGGCGCCGACCATATGTCGGCTTACTTCCGTGATGTGATCGCTCAGCGCCGCGCCACCCCAGGCGATGATGTCATCACGAAGATGCTGCTCGCCCAGGATGAGAAAGGCTCGCTCAACGAGGATGAGCTTGTGGCGATGTGCATGCTCGTCTTGTTTGGCGGACATGAGACCACCACCAACCTGCTCGGAAGCGCAGTCGTCGCGCTGCTTGAGCACCCGCAGCAGCAAAAACTGCTACGCGAGAACCCGCAGCTGATTGATTCGGCAGTCGAGGAGTTCTTGCGTTACGACGGCCCCAGCAACTCCATAGCCCGAGTGGTGGCGGTTGACCACGAGTTGCACGGAAAGTCACTGAAGGCAGGCGAACGAGTGTTCGCGATGATCAATGCTGCCAACCGCGACCCCAGGCGCTTTGATCGCCCGCATGACCTCGACATTCAGCGCTCACCCAACCGGCATCTGACATTTGGTCAGGGTCTGCACTTCTGCCTGGGCGCTCCGCTCGCCCGTCTTGAAGCAAAGGTATGCATCAATGCGCTGCTGGGGCGCTTTGCATCCATGGAGTTGGGGCCGGGCGACGTGAACTGGCTGGACGCGCTGGTAATGCGCGGGCCCTCCAATCTGCCGCTCGTATTGAAGAGCTGAGAACTTCGAACAGGAGACGCCCCATGCAAAACGTTTATGTCATTGGTGTGTCTTGCACCGCTTTTGGAAAGCAACCCGACAAGACGTTCAAGGACCTCACACGCCAAGCATTCTCGGAAGTCGTGGCCGATATCGGCGTCGATGTGGCGCACCAGATTGGGCAAGCCTGGTTTGGCAATTGCGGCATGGGCACGTTCGGTCAGCGCAACATCCGCGGCCAGGTGTGCTTTACCCCACTGGTCAGCGAAAGAGTTTTCCCCGAACGGGTGCCTATCATCAACGTCGAAGGTGGCTGCGCCACGGCGTCCATGGCGTTTCACGGCGCGTACAAGGACATTCTTTCAGGTGAGGCGCAGGTCTCGCTGGCGATGGGCGTGGAAAAGACCTATTTTCCCAACGACGCAGCCAGGACGATGGAGATTTTTGAGGGCGGCATCGACCAGTTCGATCCCCAGGAATGGACGGAGTACTACCGGCGCGCAGGCGATGCGTCGGGCAAACCGTTTCAGCCCAACGCAGGCGGCGGCACGTTGTTCATGGATACCTACGCCATGCAGGCGACCTATCACATGAAGACCTTCGGCACGACGCGCGAACAGATCGCGTACGCTGCATCGAAGAACCACGCGATGGGCGCGCTCAATCCCAAGGCACAGTACCGATTCACCGTCTCACCGGAGGAGGTGCTGGCAGACCGCGAAATCAGCTGGCCGTTGACGCGCTCAATGTGCTCTCCCATCGGCGACGGGGCTGCAGCTGCCCTTCTTTGCTCCGAGCGCTTTTTGAAGGCACTGCCCAAGCGAGTGCAGGAGCGCGCTATCAAGGTGGGGGCCAGTGTCCTGACCGGGGGCAAGTACCGGGCGCTGGACGAGCCTGGCCTGTCGCACGTTGCTGCCAAGAAGGCCTATGCCAAGGCGGGTTTGACTCCTGCAGACATCAATGTGGCCGAAGTGCACGACGCCACGTCGTTTTGCGAGATCTACCAAGCCGAGATGATGGGCTTCTGCGAGATCGGGCAAGGCGGCCCATTCGTGGCAAGCGGCGCGACCACGCTGGGTGGGCGCTTGCCGATCAACGTCTCTGGAGGCTTGGTATCAAAGGGACATCCGGTGGGCGCCACAGGCTTGTCGATGATCTACGAGCTGGTCTCGCAGTTGCGCGGCGAGTGCGGTGCCCGTCAGGTCGCCAATGCCGATGTGGCGCTGGCCGAAAACGGCGGCGGCGTGATCGGCTTTGACGAGGCCGCTTGCTCCATTACGATCCTGCGCCGCTGAGTCGACCGCACTCAGGGCGGACCGGCAAGACCGCCCTTGCCGAAACCGTCGCCGCTCGTCCCGCTGCGGTTCAGGTTGAGAATCGGGTTCAGGTCTTACGCCGGAACAATCCAACGAGGTGCTTCGCCACCGTCGCAGGTGAGTCCCCGCCGGGCTGATACCACATCAGGGCTCCATTCAGTGCGCCCAAGAGGCCAAGGCGGAAGTACCGGCGCCTGACGCCCTCTGGCAACTCCACCCCATCGGCCAGTTTGGAGAAGAGCTTTTCGTAGCGGTCACGCTGCGCCACCAGCGCCAGGCGAAGCGACTCTGAGTAGTTGGACGACCAGTCCGCAAGCACCGTCGCTGCCGGGCTCTCCCGGCTGAGCAGGGCTTCCAGATGGGCGACACAAGCCGCCTCCAGACGCTGCCAAGGATCCGTGTACGACGCGACGGCCTTCTCAAAATCGGCGATGAAGCGATCAACGCCGGACGAGTAGACCGCGATGAAGAGTTCCTCCTTGGAGCCGAAGTGGTGGTAGATGGAGCCATGCAAGATGCCGAATGCAGCAGAGATGTCCCGCATGGATGTCTTGTCGTAGCCATATGCGCCGAAAAGGCGCGCTGCCTTTTCGATCAGCTCCGCCCTGCGATCGGGCGAGATGTTGTTCGCCTCGCCCTTGACCTCTGGCTTGCGGGTGCGCTTGGAGCCGGCGCTGCGCGGGGCCTCCAATTCGGCTTCGGCTGTGGACTTCTTCAAGGCGCTCCCTCCGCGTTGTGACGTGTCTCTGTCTTCGCTGCTGCACGACATCAGGCGCTGGCTGACTATGCCGTCGCTTGATTCCAATAAGGCTCACGAAGCACCCGCTTGAGGACTTTACCGAGTGCGTTGCGCGGAAACTCGTCGCGAACCTCAATGGCAGCGAGCCGCTGGTGCTTGGCCAGGCGCTCGTTGCACCAGGCCAGCATCGCTGCAGCATCAAACTTGGCCCCTGGCTTGAGAATGACGAGCCCCAGCGGGGTCTCTCCCCAGCGCTCGTGGGGTATGCCAATGACCGTCGCGTCCAATACGTCCGGATGCTTTCCGATGATTTCCTCCAGATCAGTCGGAAACACGTTGAAGCCGCCAGAGATGATCATGTCTTTCTTGCGGTCCACAAGGATCAGGTAGCCGTCTGCGTCCTGACGACCGATGTCGCCCGAGCGGATGAAGGTTCGGCCACGCTCGTCTTGCCAGATCAGCTCAGCCGTGGCCTCAGGGCGTCCGTGATAGCGGGACATCATTCCCGGGCCGTAGCCCGCGATTTCACCGACTTCCCCGGCAGGAAGAAAACGCCCGTCTTCGCTGAGGATGCGTACTTCGAAGCCCAGAACAGGTGTACCCACGGTCTCGAACTTCTCCTGCGCAGCTCCCGGCTTGAGCATGGTGGCAAATCCCTCGCTGAAGCCGTACAGCTCGATGAGCTTGTCACCGTAACGTTCGATGACCTGGCGCTTGGTGTCCCGGCGAAGTGGAGATCCTGCGCACAGCAGCACCTGCAGGCTGCCCAGGTCGTAGGCGCGTTCATCCTCCTGCAGCACGGCGATGTACTGCGCAGGCACCATGAACGAGTGGGTGATGCGCTCGGCTGCGACCGTACTCAGGAAACCTTTGGGGTCAAAAGCTGGCATCACCACACAGGTTCCGCCGCTGAAGAGCACGGGCAACATCATCAGCCATGTACCGTTGGAGTACAGCGATGTGGTCGTCAGTGCCCGGGACCGATCGCCGAATCGCATTTCGATCGAGTTGGAGATCGCCCAGTGCACTCGCGCCCTGTGGCTTTGTACGATGCCTTTGGGCAGACCCGTGGTACCTGAGCTGTAGATGATGTTGAAGTCGTCTTCATTGCGGTAGACCACCGGCGGAGTGCTCGCAGAGCTGCCGGCAACAAAGTCGTCGTATGGCTTCCAGCCCTTGGCACTCCCATGCACAACGCAACGGTACTCGGCCTTCAGGTGCTGCAACTCCGCCTCGCAAGGGGTCAATCGTTCAATGAAGTCCGGGGTGGCGAAGGCCCAGCGGGCTCCACTGTCGTTCAACAGCGCAGCCAATTGGGAGCCAGTCAGCAAGCCTGAAAGCGGCACGACGCACGCGCCAGCTTTGACGATGCCGAACATGACCTCAAGCATCTCCACCGAGTTGCCCATCATCACCGCCACGCGATCGCCGCGCTGGACCCCAACGGCCAGCAAGGCGTTGGCTACCCGGTTCATGTTGTCATTGAAGTCACCCCAAGTGCGACGTACAGGGCCGCAGACCACGGCCTCCTTGTGACGGCGAAATGTTCCATGACTGCTGAAGATGTCCAGAATCGTGATCTCGGCGTTATCGATGGTGAGCACGGTACCTCCTGAAATCGTGTTGTGTTTGAAGCTTGCCTATCAAGCCGTGGGGGGTGGCTGCGAGATCGAACGCTGCTTGGACCCTACGGCGTGCATGAGCGGCTGCGCTGCAGCGTCGACCATGCAGTCACAAAAGAAAGTGCGCTCCAGGCCCTCGCCGCGCTCCAGCGGCCAGTCCCGAGCACCACGTACAAGTGTCTTGATGTGAGCACAGGCGCGCGCTGGCCGCAGCGCGATTTGCTGCGCCAATGCCTGAGCATGCGCCAGAGCGTCCCTCACGCATGCTTGCGCAAGACCCAGCTCAACCATCTGTGCTGGCCGCAGCACCCGTCCCAGCAGCAAGAACTCCATAGCCCGGCTTTCGCCGAGCAGACGCGCCAACCGCTGGGTCCCTCCGGCGCCAGGCAGCAGCCCCAGATTGATCTCGGGCAGGCCAAGCTCGTGGTCGCCGTCTTGAACCACACGCAGATCGCAAGCCAAAGCCAGCTCGAAGCCACCTCCCATGGCCGAGCCGTTGATCGCAGCGATGTAGACGAGCGGGCTCTTCGCAATGGTTTCGATGAGTTGATGGATCGGCGCCGCGGGGACGAGTCTTTGCGAGGAAAACCTCATCCCCCGCTCACGCATGCCTTGCGATCGCCGATGCAGCTCAGCGACGTCGTAGTGCCGGATGAACACATCGGGCTGCCCGCCGGTAAGGATCACCGTTCTCAGGCCAGCCAGCGATTCAACATGCCGAACCATCCCTAGGAGCTCAGCCTCCATCTGCGGATCCATCAGACCCATGTCCGGGTTGGAGCATCGCACGATGGCCGTATTAGCTTGCAGCGTCAGGGACACCCTTCCCCCGGCTGCGTCTGTACCATTGTTTGCCATGTTCAATCCCAATGAATTACAGAAGCTGCGCGTTCCCGTCGTGGCTGCACCCATGTTTCTGGTGAGCGGTCCCGAACTCGTGGTGGCCAGCGCCCAGGCGGGTATCGTTGGCGCGTTTCCGACGCTCAACGCACGCACGCCGGAAATCCTGGACGCGTGGCTGCTGGACATGGCGCAACGAACCCGGGGCGCACAGGGAACCATTGCTGCTAACTTGATTCTTCACCCGTCCAATCCGCGCCGCGACATCGACCTGGAGATGGTCATCCGGCATCAGGTGCCGTATATCATCACTTCGGTTGGCTCTCCTGCACCGGTCGTCGAGCGGGTTCGTGCGTACGGTGGACGGGTACTGGCCGATGTGGCCACGATCCGCCATGCAAGAAAGGCCATTGACGCTGGCGTCGACATGCTCGTGCTGCTGACCGCAGGCGCCGGAGGCAACACAGGCTGGCTGAACCCCTTTGCCTTCATTGAGGAAGTACGTAGCTTCTGGAGCGGCCCGCTGGCTGTCGCAGGCGGTATCACGACGGGGCGTCAGGTGAGAGCCGCGCAGATCGCCGGCGCCGATCTCGCCTACGTCGGCACACCATTCATCGCCACACATGAGAGCCTCGCCGCCGATGGGTACAAGTCGGCCCTGTGCGGCGCTGGTGCAGACGACATCGTGCTGACCGATGCCGTGACAGGAATCCCGGCAAATTTTCTGGCGTCGTCCCTTCGGGGCAACGGCATCATGAAAGCCGATGGAAGCCTCTTGCCCAAGGGTGCTACGGACATTGCGAGCTGGAAGACGGCATGGAGCGCCGGGCACGGCGTCGGATCCGTCAAGGCGGTGTGCAGCGTGGCCCAGCGGGTGGACGCGATTGCCAGCCAGTGGCTGGCCGCCGGCCGTTAAGGGAGCAAGCCTCAGGTCCGACAGCTCGGCCGCTGTCATATAGCGCGGTCCTTGTCCTGCCAATACCGGCTTCGAAGCTCACGCTTGAGGACCTTGCCCGTTGCGCTGCGCGGCAGACTGGGAACGAACTCAACAGCCTTGGGTACGCTGACGGCACCGATCTGCTCGCGAACGAGCGCCTGCAACTCGGCAGCCGTGGCTGTGCCATCAGGCTTGAGCTCGATGACGGCGTGCACCGCCTCTCCCCACTTGTCGTCGGGAATGCCAAAGACACAGGCTTCCTGAACGCCAGCATGAGCCATCAGGCACTGCTCCACCCCGGCTGAGTAGACGTTGAAGCCGCCCGAGATGATCACGTCTTTCTTGCGATCGAGCAGCGTGATGCGGCCTTGCACATCCATCGCACCCACATCGCCCGTGTGATACCAGCCGAAGCGGTGAACGTACGTCGTGGCCGCTTCATCTTCCAGATACGCCTGGTCGCTCACCCAGTCGCGCAGGACCACCTCGCCTGGCTCACCAACCGCACAGAACTGCCCATCGTCGCGCATGACACGAACTTGGCGACTGATCGACCCCCGCCCGATGGAGCGCAACGTGGATGAGCCGGCTGGCTGCGTCCCGTGCATGTGCTCATCCGGCAACAAGGCCGTGATCGGGCCGATCGCTTCAGCCTGACCGTACATGTTCATCATGACCGGGCCGAAAGAGGAAATCGCCTCGCGGAGCTTTTCTTCGGCCATGGGAGCTGCTGCATACACAAAGTGCTCGAGCGATGCGTACTTGAACTTCTTGAGCTCAGGAGAAGCCAGCAGCGTGTAGATCACGGTGGGCGGCAGAAACAGGATCTGGACCTTTTGCTCTTCGATGGTCTGCAAGATCAACGCAGGATCTGCCTTATCCAGCAGTACGTGTGTTGAGCCTGTGAACGTCAGCGCAAAGATGAAACTGCCGGCGAAGTGGGTCATCGGTGCGACAACCAAGTGCTTCTTGGGTTCGAACACACGCATGGAGAAAAGCATGTCCATGCTGGTGACATAGTTCGACAGATGGGTATGTATCACCCCTTTAGAGGCACCCGTGGTCCCGCTGGTGGAGTAAAGCGTCCACGGCGTGGAAGGATCGTGCGAGACGTCTGCGGCCAGTGTTCCTTCGGGGGCCATCCACTCTTGCATGGATGGCACCGCGCCGTCGGCTCGGTCCAGACAGCACCAGGACTGCACGGAGGGCAGCTCGGCCTTGACCCTCGCGGCCAGCTCTGCCACGTCGCTGTGGTGAACCATCACAACGGGCCGGTGCTGGCGCAGGATGGCCGCATTCATCGCAGCACTGTTGCGGACGTTGACCGGCACGAGCACCAAGCCAGCCCGCCACAACCCATACATGAAGACCAGCCCGCGCCAGTCATTGGGGGAAAGAAAAGCAACTCGGGTACCGGGTGCTGCGCCCAGAGCCTGTGCACGCGCAGCCATACGGTGGGTCAGTGCCGCAGCTTTTGCATAAGTAACAGCCATTGGGCCCTGCTGCACGAACACCGCATCGGGCGTCTGAAACGCTGCCCGGTCCAAGGCATCGATAGCCCTCATGCGCGAATCTCCTCGGGGCTCGTACTCAATCCATCAGGGTGGGCAAGAAGGTCGCGATCGAAGGAAACGCGATCATCAAGCCAAGGATCACCGCTTCCATCACAAGGAAGGGAATGACCCCCCTGAATAGCTCACGGGACTGCAACTGCCCCTTCGCCGCAGACATCACCGCAAAAAGATTGAGTCCCACAGGCGGGGTGATCGCGGCAATTTCGATGAGCTTGATGACCAGTACGCCAAGCCAGATACCGTCAACGCCGACAGCCTTGGAGATGGGATAGAGAAACGGCAACGTGATCACCATCAGCGAAACGCTGTCGACGAAGCATCCAAGAATCAGGAAAAGCAGGACGACCAGTGCGATGAACATCGCTGCCGTGAGCTCGATGGTCGTGGCGAAGGTCTTCAGGTCGGCGATGAATCCGCTGATCAGCAAGAAGCGGCTGAACAGCAATCCGGCCATGACGATCAGGAACAGAACGGCAGAGACGCGAGCGCTTTCGATCAGGCTTTCCCACAGGGCTCCCTTGGGCAGGCGGCGCGTGGACAAGGCGATCACAAGCACACCAGCCGCACCTACGGCGCCTGCTGCAGAGGGAGGAAAGGCCCCAGCGTAGATGCCCCCAAGCACGATGCCGATCAACAGGAGTACGGTCCAGGTATTAGTCAAGCCCTTGAGCTTTTCCTTCAGGGAGAACCGCTGAGTGATCATGGGCGCCCACTCGGGGCGGAAGATCAGCATCACGCGAATTCCAACGATGTAACCCACAGCGGTGAGCACCCCGGGCAGAATGCCTGCGATCAGCAGCTTGCCTACGGGCTCGCCAGTCAAGATGGCGTACAGGACCATCGCAATGGAAGGCGGGATCAACCCAGCCAGAGTGCCTGCGGCGGCCACACAGCCTGCTGCAACGCCCTTGTTGTACCCGTAGCGCGTCATCTCAGGCAGCGCCATGCGGGTGAAGATGTTGGCCGCCACGGTGGTCGAGCCAGAAATGGCTGCAAACATCGCCTGGGCCATCACCGTCGCCATCATCAGGCTGCCGCGGATGCGGCTGGTGAGCTGAAATGCTGCCTGATACAGGTCGGAGATGATGCCCGCGCGGGATGCAAGGGCACCCATCAGAACGAACAGCGGAACGACCACAAAGTTGTAGTCGCTTGCGAATGCATAAGGCAGAGACTGGATGGTCGACAGCAGGAAGACCGGCCCCACCGCATAGAAGATGCCGACGATGGCAACCGTTCCGATCGCATAAGCCACCGGAATGCCAAGCGCCAGCAGCGCAATCATGGCTGCGAATCCCCAGAGACCAACCGTCACGGGCTTTCCTTGGAAGAGACAGCGCGCGCAGGAACGAGTCCGCGCAGCAATTGGGCCAGCAAGATCAGGCAGCACAGGCTTGCGCCCACTGCACAGGCAACCTTCCAGGGCCAGATCGGAAACCCGGACGTGTCCGCCGAGGCCTCAAAAATAGCCACGCTCTTGAGTGCTTGCTGCCACAACCCGTAGGCGATCAGGCCGATGAGGACGCAGCCGCAAATGACCGCAAGCAGCTCCCGCAGCCGGAGCATTGCTGAGGGCATATACGGGTCCAGCAAGTCCACGCGAATGTGCTCGGAGTTGCGCTGAACAGGACCGCAGGCCAGGAAGATGCAGCTCGCAAGCAGCGTACCCGACAGTTCGACCTTGAAGGACAAGAAAGTACCGACCGTGTTGCCCATGACAATGTCAAAGGCACCGATCACCATCATGAGAAAGACAGCGCTTGCGCAAACGGCAAGCGCTGTCGTCTCAACCCACTTAGCGATGGATGTCATTCCATCAAGCGTTAGAGGCAGACCGCCATGCTTCAGTTACGTGCGTTGGCAAAGCTCTGAGCTGCCTTGCGCTGAAGCGGAACCAGCTCCTTGATCTTCTCGCCCAAGCCCGCCTTGGTCGAGCGGTCCACCCAGGTTTCGATCATGTCGGGCGAGCGAGCGATGAAGTTCTGGATGTCCTTCATCGGGATGATCTGCCCGCCAGTTGCCTTGAACTTCTGGATCGCTTCGGCTTCCACCTTGGGCAGGGCAGCCAGGTCCTTTTGCATCGCTTCTTGGGCGACTTGGGTGAAGAGCGTCTGCACAGAGCGCGGCCAGGCGTTGTACGTCTTGGCGGGGACATACATCTGGAATGTGGTGAACGCGCCGGTATTCAGATCAGACAGGTAAGGCGCGACCTTTTGCAGATCCGAGAACGGGGTCCACTCGATGGGGCCGAAGTTGCAGTCCAGCGTTCCGCGCTGCAGGCCTTCGCGGATCTCCGTGGCCTGCACTCGGGTGGGCACCATGCTGTGCGCCTCCATCCAGATCGGCACATAAGCACCACCCACTGCGCGCACCTTCAGACCGCGCAGATCGGCGGCGGTGTTGATGGGCTTGTTGCAAAGCAGCTTGTAGGCCGACGGCACGGTCCACTTGATCACCTTGAGGTTCTGCGAGGCCAGCTCGTCAGTGACCGCCTTGGTGGCGTAGCTGTCGCGCGCCAGGTCATGCGCGGTCTTGGCATCAGCAGATACGCGGTTGAGCAGGCCGGCAGACACCGAGGTCAGCGGCAGCTCCGATGCGTGTACAGCCTGAGCGAAGACGCCAATGTCCACGGCGCCATTGGTGACCAGATTCTTGATCTCGGTGAGGCCACCGAGCTGACCCGACCAGAAGATCTGGATCTTGATCTTGCCGCCGGAGCGACGCTCGATCTCCTCGGCGAACCACTTATCCCACTCCGCACCGGGGAAGGTCTGCGCAAGCGGGTGGGCCATCTTCAGGGACAGCGAGGGGTAATCCTGTGCCTGCACAGGCAACGAAAACGCCACGGCGGCGCAGCTCATCAGGAGAAGTTTCTTCATCGTTGACTCCGGTAAGTTCGCTCAGTAACCACGCAGCGGGATCGCTCGGGGCGATTGGATGCTATCGAGTCAACGACAACAAAACAATCGTTTGGTTGCCTGTTATTTTAGGGGTTTTCCCGTGGCCTCAATCACCCGCGGGCAGGGGACAGCCCTGGTAACACTGAGACGGGGTGGCATGACTGAGAAAACGCCCTGGCTACGCCGGTATGAACCTTCATGGCAGCCCAATCTCCACGCCCCGCACCCAAGAAGCCCGCGGCGAAGCCCCCAGCTGCCGTTGTGGGGGCGATCCTGGCTCTGGCCGTCATCCGCCTGCACGACCGCCGCGATGGACTTGATAACCTGACCGAACAGAGCGTTAGTACTGGGTGTCCTGACCACCAAGGTTCTGAGACGAAACGGGGTTTGAGACGGATTTCGGGGTGGGTGGCCATGGGGTCAGTCAGGAGCCCATAACGCAAAGCCCCGCGTGGTGCGGGGATCTGAGCGCCTGAAGACTCGACAGAGCGAGTTAGCAGGACTTGTTCTGGCGGGGCAGAAGAGATTGTTTAACTAACTCGCTCAGTTTTCAGACCCCCTGTTTTTGGTGAGATCAGGGATTCGAACTCACCAATCGCCAGGGTTCGCGCCTGATCCCATTGATACGGCGGTCATCACCCTATGCGCCTGGCCCAAAGATGACCCACACTGACGTGTCTGGTGTGTGATTCTCGAATCGATGCGCCTCACCCTTGGCCGCAAAGAGCAAGTCGCCAGGCGAGAACTTCACGCGCTCTTCCTCGCGAACAAAATCTCCCTGACCTGAAACAACGACGTAGACCTCGTCGCGGTCATGTGGCACTTGCAGATCGGGACTAGGGGGACGATACCAACGGACCTCAAGGCCCGGGGTGTTTAAGACCTGCTTGCTCAATCGGTTCGCAAGCATGGGTTTCGCATCCGCCTGTTCAATGGTGACGCGCGTGGGAGATTTCGGACCCGTCATCGCTTTACGTAGCTGTTAAGATACGCCTCTGTCAGAGCATCTTGCAGTGACCGGTTGGCAGCATATGCTGCAAGCGTCGCCGGGCGCTGGACACCTGACATCAGCCTTGGGCAAGGTTCAGGCTCGCCCAGCACCGTGATCACGGGGATACGCTCGGCGTAGATGGGCAAGGCATAGTCCTCGTCATCGTCCACCACACCGCGCACCCGGATCTTAGCCGACGCTTGCTCAATCTCCATGGCGATCACCGAAGTCGCTTTTATTTCCTGTGCGGTGGCCGGCCGCAGCCCAGCGGTACGCTGCGGATACAGCCGATCAACCATCATCACCAACGCACGCTCTTTCTCCTGCGGGTCCTCAATCAATTTTGCCTTTCCGAAGGCCATGACCGATCGGTAATCGGCCGAGTGATTAAACCCCGACCGAGCCAGGACCAAAGAATCCAGATGCGTGACGGTCAGGCAGGCCGGCTCACCATGGGTGAGATTTCGCAACATGCGACTGGCGCTACTGCCGTGCCAGTAAAGGCGACTGCCCTCGCGCCAAAAGAAGGTCGGCGTACAAAAGGGCTGCCCTTCAACGACATAGGACACATGACAGAGCATGGCTGCGTCCAGCAAGGCATGCACCGTGGCGTGATCGTAAAAACCACGGTCGTGTCGTCGCTTGACCTGATTGCGGTCCGATACCCGATAGCCGGCTTGCCTTTGTTCAGTCATGATTACGATGACTCCTTCATCACATTCAGCATGGACATGCCCAGTCCTGCCGCCCCCTTCGCCATCAGAGTGTCCGCTGCATTCAGACGATCCCTTGGCTCACGGTTCTGACTCAATTTGGCTTTGCCCTCCATCCGGGTGATGGCGATTTCGATACCCACAATGGCTTTGAGCATGCCGTCGATGTACTCGGGTGCGGAATCGCCCATCTTCCACGGTTTGGGCTCGCCGGATTCATGGGTTCGTGTCAGGCGAGCCACGACGCCCCGCACGAAGCGCTCCTCATCCATCACCGACAGACGGCCGTGCACATGCACCACTTGGTAGTTCCAGGTGGGTACCTGCCGGTGTGTTTCGTGCTTGCTAGGGTACCAGTTGGGCGAGATGTAACTCTCATTACCGCGAAAGATGACTAGCACCTCTGCGCCTTCTTTGCACTGCTGCCACACCGGATTAGCGCGAGCGACGTGAGCAGTGAGTACGCCAAATGAACCTTGGGTTGGATCTAACTCAAAAGGTATGTGATTTGCGTCCAGCCCATCCCCACCCAATGTGACAAGCGCGCCAAGTGGGTGTTGTTCAATGATGGCACGCATCTGAGAGGGCCGCTCCATCGCGAAATGGGCTGGGATATACATCAACTTATCCTTCGAGTTCACTGGGATCAAGCTCATCTTGCTGTCAAACTGGTTTTATTAGAAGATCCAGTGCTTTACATAATCACCATACCAGTTGAAGACCACGCAAGAAACCGCCAGTTACCGGATCTATGAATTGATTCGCAACCGCATCGATTCGGGCGCCCTGATGGCTGGAGAAAAACTGCCATCCACTCGGGCGCTTG
>VGHA01000068.1 GCA_016868375.1 Betaproteobacteria bacterium
CGTTGTTCTTGAGAACGCGGAAGGATTCGGAGGGGTAGTCGTCGCCGTAGACATCGGCTGGATCGAGGATGTAGCGCAGTTCGTCGCGGGTCAGGCTGTAGAGCTTGGCGTAATAGGCGTCAAGTTCGGCGCGAAGCAGCGCGCGGCGCTCGGCACACAAGCGAGACAGCCGACGCCCGGCGACCGTTTGGCCCGCGACGACGGCGTTGTCCGGCTCAGGCGGGGATTCGGATCAGCGATTGCGTCGCAGTGCGGTCGGACAGCAACTCCGGTGCACCGTCGGTCACCAGCACCAGATCCTCCAGGTGGTAAACGCATTCGCCTTCGTCAACGATCAGCGGTTCGGAGGCGATCACCATACCGGCCTCCAGCACGGTCTCATCGATCGCCTGCAGCCGTGGGTTCTCATGGAGCGCAATCCCGGTGCTGTGCCCGACGTGCGCCCCGCGCGTCGCCACATCGCGCTCCGTCATGTCGCGGCGCGCATCATGGAACAGATCACACGCCCGGGCGCCTGCTCGTAGCCGCTCGTTGGCGCGGTAGTGAATGTCGCGGCATTTCTCGTACCACCCGCGCTGGCGCGCGCTTGGCTCGCCCACCACGCCCATCCGGTAGAGGTGGGAGAAATAGCCACGGTAGGTCGAGCGCACGTTCAGACGCACTGCTTGGCCGTGGCTGAGCGCCATGTCGCCCGCCCAGTAATGCGTCACCAGGATGTTCGGGCCAGCCGCCGCGCCCCAAGTGATGTCGCGGAACTCGCCGCTGCCGGCAGCGAACAGATGATCGACCATCGCCCGCGCCAAGGCGTGCTCGGCCACACCAGCCCGCGCCATCGCGAAGGCCTTTCCGATCGCCTCGTCGGTGACACGCGCGGCCTCGCGCATGCGCGCGATCTCAGCCGGCGTCTTCACCATCCGGGCACGGTCGAAGGTCTGGTCACAGGATTCGAGCCGCGCCCGCGGCATCAGCCGCTGGAGCTCCTCGAAGTACGCTGCGGTGAGGAATTTCTTCTCGATACCGAGCTTCGCTGCAGCCAGTTCCTTGTCGGCGAGCAACGTCGCAAGCGCCGCCATCGGCGATTCGTGAAACTCGACGTAGGTACGGATGTCGTCGACCCACGAATAGCGGCGCGTCACGCTCTCCTCGGCTTTGCAAACCACGAGGCTCACGGCGCCGTCCGCCGTGACGACCGCGATCGCTAGGCGGTCGCGGATCAGCGACTGCGTCACGATCTTCGCGCTCGACACGTAGAAGAAGTTCTCCGGCGAGGCCACCACCGCGGCGTCCAGTCCGCTGCGCTTCATCCCCTCCAGCAGCCGGGGCATGTTGATCAAACGCTCGTTAATTGCATTACTCCGGTTGGACGCCGCCGATATCTTTGATCACCTTGCGCCACTTCTCGATGTCGGCGCGTATGCGCTCGCGGTATGCCTCGCGCCGCTCGGACATCGGTGCGAGGCCCCAGTCGGCGAACTGCTTCTGCATTTCCGGCAGCGCGACCACGCGCACGGTCTCCGCATCGAGTCGATCAAGGATGGCTGCAGGCGTGCCCGCTGGCGCGAGTAGGCCGAACCAGACATCGGCGGTGAATCCCTTGAACCCCTGCTCATCGAACGTGGGAACGTCAGGCAGCATCGGCGAGCGACTGGCCGCCGCGACGCCGAACGCCCGCAGCTTGCCCCCTTTGATGAGCGGCGTGATGCCCGGAACCGGATCGGCCACGAAGGTGATACGCCCGCCGATGATGTCGGTGAACACCGCCGGGGAGCCCTTGTAGGGCACGTGAGGCATCTTCACACCTGCGAGTCCAGCGAACATCTCGGCACTGAGATGATTGATCGACCCCACGCCCGGCGACCCATACGATACCGATTCCGGTCGCGCCTTGGCCGCGCGCACGAGATCGGTTGCGTTGCGATACGGGGAGTCGGCTGCGACCGCGAAGACGAGCGGAGCGGCGGCCAGCGCCGTGACTGGCTCGAAGCTCTTCACCGAGTCATACGGCATGTCGCTGTAGATGCCAGGCCGGATCGCCAAGGGCCCGCTGGTGGCCATCAGGATGGTGTAGCCGTCCGGCGGCGCCTTGGCCACGAACGCAGGGCCGAGCGACGCTCCCGCACCGGGCCGGTTCTCGACCAGCACCGGCTGACCGAGCCCTTGAGCAAGGTGGTTGGCAAGCACCCGCGCGAGCAGATCACTCGACTGGCCCGGCGGTGCACCGACCACGATACGCAACGGCCGCGCGGGGAACCCCTGCGCCGCCGCGGCGCCAGAGAACGCAAGACAAGCCAGCAACGCGAGCAGTCGCAACATGTGAGGGCCACCGCAGGAAATGACACGAGAACGGAGACTATCGTGTCGAAGGAGGGTGCGCAATGCTTCGGGAAATCCCTCGGCCAGCTCGACCGCTGTCATGCGCGCGCGGGGGGCGGCGAGAGGTCCAGTTCGCGGTGGTGGTCATCGTCTGATGCGCGACTGGCGACGTGCCCCCCGACGATAGAGTGACTACCCTCGACGGCGCACTGCCTTCTTCCGTCCAACCCCGGTGCCGGCGCGCTGAGCCGCGGGCTGGGCAGGACGAGGTGAAAGGCCCGTGCCCTGAGGGCGTGAAGCGCCAGTTCGGCGAGTTCTACATTGATCGGCCGGGACTGGGTTTCCGACAAGATGGCAACCGCGTCACCCGCCCGTACGCCGCAGAGCGTGAAGACCTCAGTAAAGCAGTCTATCCATTTGCCTTCTATGCGTTCGCGTAGCACGTGTGTCTCTCGGTCTGCGCGCTCGTCGCCCGCATCAAAATGTTGGCAACTCGCGAGGAATCATGAACTGGCCCTCGCCCCAGGATTCGGTGTACGTTCGTTCGCCACCCGCCACGCCGAGAACCGCCTCCAGCACGCGCTCACCCGCCGCGTCGAGAGTGATCCGCCCCTCGATCAGATCGACCAGCGCCACATCGATTCCATCAGACCATCGGCTGACGGTATCCGGGTTGCCGCATACCTTGAGCGTAGGGGCAAGCGGGTTACCCGACGGATTGAAGACACCCATTGAAAACAGCGTGATCTGCGCCCCGGCTGCCACCATCCCGGTGATCGAACAGGGGCTGAAAAACGGGGTATCCATAAAGGAAAGCCCGGCCTGCGAGGGGGGTTGTCCAAAATTCAGACAGTCGACGAACGATGCGCGCCCGATCTTGCATAGCGCCCCCATGGTCTTTTCGACAAGCGTGGTGAGACCTGCTTCGATGTTTTCTGCGGTGGGATTGGTGCCCCGATACCGGTCACCATCGCTGGTCATACGCGACTCGGTGCGGGCGATTCGGTCGATGATTCGTTCTGCGATATCGGCATTGGCCGACTGGGCGCGCACCACCTCTTCGCCGCCTATGAACTCTGCGGTTTCTGAGACGATCACGCTCGCGCCAAGCGCGACGGCGCGATCTACAAACCGTCCAATGGCCGGATTGGAACATACCGCACTGGAGGCATCCGACCCACCGCATTCGAGTGCGAAGGTGAGGCGGGAAAAGGCGCACCAGCCGCGTCGCATGGGCTTTAGCAAGGCAGCGAGGTCGGTCAGCGCGTTTACGATTTGAACAATTGCGTCGTTGATACCTTGATGCGCCATCACCGCCAGGACGCGTACGGGCGTGGTCTGGCCTTCCAGCCGCTTTGCCCAGCGTTGTGCCGTACTTCGGTCATGGCACAGAACGACCGCTGCTCCCACGTTGGGATGGCTGATGAGCCTGAAGAGCACCTCATCCTGAAGCGCTGCATCGACGGTTTGCAGTCCGCGCTGAAACTCGCCTTGTATCCGTAAGACAGGGTCAGTACCCGGTCCCCTCGCAGCGTCGAACCGCTCTGCCGACAGTTCGGCGATTCGATTGGCAAGCGCCACCGTGGACACCAGGGCCAGGTGATTGCGCACTCCGACCCGGCCGTCCGCACGAACGTAACCCGCAAACCCCGGCGGTGAGTCAGCGGCAGTTATGGATGTGGACATGGTCGCCCATTTCAATGGCCCGGGTGGCATGCCCGATGGTCACGCCATATTTGATGACAGGCTCGCCCTCGGCGATATTTCGCGTGGCGGCCTTGTGTCCGAAGGCGATTGGTTCGCGCAGTCTGAGTCCGCAGCGCGTACTCGGTTCGTCAACCAGATCGTCGATCAGCGTAACGACATTATCGGAGGGGTGAACCTGAAGCGCGATTCGTGGCACGCGGCGGGTCTTTCGGAACTGAACGGGCAGAGTGTTGAGAGAGCGCATCTAGTGTATCTTCGCGGCCAAGGCACAACAATCCCGGAGACCCTCATCGTCAAGCGCTTGCGCCACGCTGCACTGCTCATGCTGCCCTGGTGCCTGCTGATCGCAGCTTGGCATGCGGTTGCGGTGTCGGGTCTGGTCAATCAGGGGCTGATGCCCACGCCTGCCCAGGTCGGGAGCAAGCTCACGAGCCTTTTATTTGGAGATCGGCTCGCCATCGACATTCTGCGATCGACGCAGCGCGTCACGCTGGGCGTGCTCCTTGGCATCCTGCTTGCCGTGCCAGTTGGGTTTTTGATTGGCTGGTACCGGAGTGCGCGCACTTTTCTCGATCCGCTCATCAACTTCTTTCGCGCTCTTCCGCCGATTGCGCTGATCCCGCTGGTGGTGGTTTATTTCGGTATTGATGAGCCTGCGAAGGTCATCATCCTTTTTTACGCGAGCTTCTTCGCAGGTGTCATCGTCATGTATGAGGGCGTGGCACAGATCAGTCCCATCTTCATCAAGGTGGCGCGTACGCTGGGAGCGAGCGACCGCGAGATCTTTTTCAAGGTGATTGTGCCGCTTACCATGCCGCATATCCTCACCGCGCTGCGGGTGGCCCTGGGTGTGGCGTGGGCGACGCTGGTGGCCTCCGAACTGGTGGCGGCTCAGCAGGGCCTTGGGGCGCTTATTCAAAGTGCCGGATCGTTTTTCCAGATCGACGTGATTTATGTCGGAATCGTTTGTATCGGAACGGTTGCTCTCAGCATGGACCTTGCGCTGCGCGCGCTCACCCGCCGGCTGATTCGCTGGCAGGACCGGGTGGAGGCCCAATGAAGGAGAGTGTGTTGTGAGCGATCCCCGTATCGTTTTTGACGACGTGTCGGTGGATTTCGAGACCGAGCGTGGCGTGCTTCGCGTGGTGGAAGGTGTTTCTCTTTCCATTTACGATCAGGAGTTTATTTGCATCGTGGGGCCATCAGGCTGCGGCAAAACCACGCTCATGAATATCGTGGCGGGATTCGTGCGACCAAGCTCCGGGAGCGTTACGCTGGACGGGCAGCCTGTTGCCGGGCCAGGGCGCGACCGCGGCGTGATATTCCAGGAATATGGTGTTTTTCCCTGGTTGAGCGTGCGCGACAACATCCTGTTCGGCCTGCGACTCAAAAGCAGCCGTGTGCCGGCGTCCGAGCAGCAACGCGTGTGCCAGAAATATCTCGAGCTGATGGGGCTTGCCGATTTTGCGCAGGCATTTCCGAAAACGCTTTCAGGTGGCATGCGGCAGCGCCTGGCCATTGCCCGCGCGTATGCGGCCCAACCTGATTTTCTGCTGATGGACGAGCCTTTCGGCGCACTGGATGCGCAAACACGTTCCAGGATGCAGACGCTGCTGCTTGAAGTGCTTGAACGGGAAGGCAAGACGGTGATGATGATCACCCACTCGGTCGATGAGGCGGTTTACCTCGCCTCGCGAATCGTGGTGGTCACCGCCCGACCCGCCCGCATCAAGACCATCATCGATGTTCCGTTTGCTTACCCGCGTCGGGAGGGGCTTCATGAAACACCGGAGTTCGGTGCACTCAAGGCTCACGTACGCGATCTGGTCATGGCCGAGTACGAGGTACAGCAACAACTCGGCTCAGCCGCTTCGAATGCCGCCTGAAGTGCAGTGTCGCTGCACGATGGCGGGATATGGCCTCTTCACCAACACCGCCGGCCGATACCGGCAAAGGGAGACAAGATGAGTCACCGGATCAAGACCGACCGCCGCCAATTGATGGTGGCAGGGGCTTCGGCCCTGGGCCTGGCAGGCGTGGGTGCCCCCGCCATTGCACAGCAGCGAACCCGGATCCGGGTCGGCTACGTGGACACGCTTGCGGTCACCGGCCAGATCTGGACCGGTGTGCATCGTGGCCATTGGGCCAATGAAGCGATCGAGTTTGATCCGGTGAAGTTCAACACCGGGCTTGAACTGTTCAACGCCATGATTGGCGGCAGCCTGGACATGCTCTCCACAGGCGCGGTCATTTCGAACTTCCCGGCGCGCGGACAGGGCAAGGCTTTTCTTATCAACAATATCGAGTTCGCCACCGCGCAGCTTTGGGTTCGTGAAGACCAAGGCATCAAGAGCTGGGCAGATTTGAAAGGCAGAAAAATCGCGACCACGCTCGGCACGACTGCCCATGTGTTTGCGGATGCAGCGCTACGTGCCAACGGTCTCGACCCGGCCAAAGATGTTGAACTGGTGAATCAGGGCATGCCGGTAGCGGTGACCAGTTTCATTTCGGGCGCGGTGCCTGCAGTGGCGCTGTGGGTGCCCTTCAATATTCAGGTTCGGGCCCGGGTTCCGTCGGCCAAAATGCTGGTCGATGCCTCGGCTTATTTCCCGAAGTCGGCCATTGTGGGAGGCTGGGCTGTGCGAGCCGATTACTACGAAAAAAATCGTCCCATTCTCGAGCGTGTCGTTCGCGGTTGGGCGGCCTCCAACGACGATCTGATTCGCAACTCCGGCGAGATCCTGCCGGTGATCCAGGCCAAGAACTACGCCCAGGTTCCCCTCGAGGAGCTGCAGGAGCAATTCAAGGCCTCGCGCTATTACCCCGCTGCCGAATGGCGCAAGCTTTACCAGGACGGTACCGCTCTGGGCTGGTTGCAACAGGTCACTGATTTTTATGCGCGGGTGGGCGGCATCCAGAATCCGGTACCGGCGAAGACCTACTTCGACACCTCTCTTCTCCTCAATGCCGTAAAGGGCTGAGGAACCTCTCGTGTCAGCGGGTCGCTGGGATCACATCATCGTAGGTGCCGGATCGGCTGGCTGCGTACTGGCTAATCGGCTGGTTCGCGCTGGTCGCCGGGTCCTGCTGTTGGAGGCTGGGGGCCCGAACGGCGCCTTCTGGCTGCGTTTGCCGGTAGGCTATTTCCGCACTATTTTCGATGAGCGCTATTCGCGCCTCTTCGAAATCGAGGCGCAGGCCGAGACCGGGAGTCGACGCATCATCTGGCCGCGCGGGCGTATCGTTGGGGGCTCGAGCTCGATCAACGGCCTCATCTACATTCGCGGTCAGCATGCGGACTATGACGATTGGGCGGCCGCTGGGGCAACGGGTTGGTCTTATCGCGAGGTATTGCCCTATTTCCGCCAGTCGGAACGCTTTAGAGGTCCGGCGAGTGAATACCACGGCACCGACGGGGAGTTAGGTGTAAGCGAGTTGCGTAACGATGATCCCAGTTGCCTTGCATGGCTCGAAGCGGCGGAACAGTACGGGTTGCCAGCCAATCCTGATTTCAATGCGCACACCGAGTTCGGTGTAGGCCGCTACCAGTTGTCGATTCGCGGGCGCTGGCGCTCCAGCGCAGCCGCTGCGTTTTTGAATCCGGTAAGAGAGCATGCTGGTCTGTCGTTGCAAACCGGCGTCCTGGTCTCACGCGTGCTCTTCGAGGCGGGGCGTGCCGTAGGTGTCCAGGCACGTGTCAACGGCGAGACGAAGCAGTGGCGTTGCGAGGGCGATGTCATCTTGTCCGCAGGAAGCCTGCAGTCACCGCAGCTGTTGCAGCTTTCCGGCGTGGGGCCAGCCGATCATCTGCGCGCACTTGGGATTCCGGTGATCCATGACGCCGCCGAAGTGGGCGAAAATCTTCAGGACCACTATCAAGCCCGGACGATTGTGCGCCTGCAGAATCCTGTCTCGCTCAACAACCAGGTTCGGAGCGCCACAGGGCTTGCCCGCATGGGCTGGCAGTGGCTGGTCAACGCGCGGGGGCCTCTGACTGTGGGCGCCGGGCAGGTGGGAGGGTTCGCCTGTACCTCGCAGGCGCTGGGCGGCCGGGCCGACATCCAGTTCAATGTGATGCCGCTCTCGGTTGACAAGCCAGGAACGCCGCTACACGACTATCCGGGCTTTACGGTTTCGGTCTGTCAGTGTCGGCCAGAATCGACCGGATCTGTCCGGATTCGAAGCAGCGATCCCGCTGAGGCCCCGCGCATCACCGCCAACTATCTGCGCGAGTCACGTGACCTCAAAACGCTGGTAGATGGGCTTCAGATGTGTCGTGAAATCTACCGACAGCCGGCATTTGCCAGCCGTTGGGTGGAGGAGAAGCTTCCCGGTGAAACCGGTCTGGAAGATTTTGCGCGTCGGTTCGGCGGGACCGTGTTTCACCCAACTAGCACCTGCCGGATGGGCAGTGACATGAGAGCCGTGGTCGACCCCCAACTGCGCGTACAGGGCGTGGAAGGTTTGAGGGTCATCGATGCGTCGGTCATGCCGCGCGTGGTGTCGGCCAACACCAATGCAGCGACCATTATGATCGGAGAGCGTGGGGCATCGCTTTTGCTGGGCACCTGACTGAATTTCATCGTGTCTAACGCCCTGCTTCAGGTCGTCTGGTTCAAGCGCGATCTTCGACTCCATGATCACCCCGCGCTCAACGCGGCGGCCATGCGCGGCCCGGTGCTGGGGCTGGTGGTGTTCGAGCCGTTGCTCTGGGCGCTTCCCGATGCGAGCGGGCGGCATGCTGCGTTCTACGCTGACTGTCTCGAAGAGAGAGTTCATGCGCGACGCCCGCCTGGCGGGGTTACCAGTGCTGGTGCTGGAGGGCGAGATGTCGGCACTGCTTGAGCGGCTTCGACTGTCGCTTGGCAATTTTTCTCTGCACAGCCACGAGGAAACCGGCAACTGGGAAAGCTTTCAGCGTGACCGCAGAGTGCTCGCCTGGTGTCGGGCGAGCCACATCGAGTAGCAGCAGTTGCCACAGAACGGTGTGGTGCGTGCGCTCCGGTCGCGCGATGACTGGTCGCGGCTCCATCACGCTCGCATGTCGTCGCCCGTTCTCGCGCCACCTCGATTCTCTGCGTTACCAGCTGCCCTTCATCCCCGTCTGGCGGATCAGCTTTCTGCCGCTTCCTCCCCGACTGCGCTCCGCCCCTGGCGGCTGCCACGAACAGTCGCGTCTGGATGCCTGGCGCAAGGGACGAACCGGATTTGCCTTTGTGGACGCCTGCATGCGTTACCTTGCGCACACCGGCTGGATCAATTTTCGAATGCGCGCGATGCTCACCTCGTTTGCCAGTCAGCACCTCTGGCTGCACTGGAAGCTGACCGGCGAGCATCTGGCCCGGCAGTACACCGACTATGAGCCCGGAATTCACTGGCCGCAGGTTCAGATGCAAAGCGGCACCACCGGCATCAATACGATCCGCATCTACAACCCCGAGAAGCAGCGGCAGGACCAGGATCCCGGTGGCGAATTTGTGGCGCGCTGGGTGCATGAGTTCGGTCAGGCAAGCTATCCAGCCCCTATCGTTGATCATCTTGCAGCGGCGCGTGCAGCCCGCGATCAACTCTGGAGTTTGCGCAAGGCGCCTGAATCGACCGAGGCGGCCACTAAGATCTTCCAGAAGCACGGCAGCCGTAACCCTACGCGTGAGGGGGTGAGACGTCGTGAGGCTGCGGCCAACGCCATCCCGGTCGCGTCCGGCCCCGCGGTGGGTGGACAGCAGACGCTTGATTTCTGAGGCGCGCCCCGGCCCTAGGCCGGGTCTTTTACCGGCGCCATCTTCTGCGATATCACAACGATCGCAAGCAGTGCCAGGCCAATCAAATCAGTAATGGATCCTGGTTTGATGAGCGCAAGGGCTCCAATCACAAGCAGCACACGGTGCCATGCGCGCGTGGGCCCCGCGAACCATCCAAACAGCCCGCCCGCCAGTGCAATGACACCGACTGTGGCCGACAGCACTGCGAGCAGTACCTGGAACCACTGATCACCCCAGTCTTTGACGAGCAGCAGGAGAGACGGTTCATAGACAAACATGAAGGGCACGATATAAGCCGGTGCGGCGGCGCGCATTGCGGCAAAGCCCGCTGCCCACATGCTGGTTTTTGCGAGCCCGGCCGCAGCAAAGACCGCAAGTGCCACCGGCGGCGTGATGGCTGACAGGATCGCAAAGTAGAGCGCAAACATGTGAGCGGCAGGCGTTACCGCGCCGAGCTTGATCAGTGCGGGCACGAGCAGCGACACCATCACGATGTATGCCGGCGTCGTGGGCATGCCCATGCCGAGGATGATGCCCGCGATTGCTGTCAGGAGAAGAGCCAGAAACAGGGCGTCTTTTGCAAGGCCTATCACCGCCTGTGTGAATTCGATGCCCAGCCCGGTAATGGTGACGCTGCCAATGACCAATCCTGCGCAGGCGCAGGCCATCGCGACCGCGAGGGTGTTTCGCGCACCGTCATTCAATGCCTCGAAGACGGTTTTCCAGGTGATGTCGGCGCGGGTGCTTGCGCGGAGCAGCGCAAGCGGAATGCAGAACAACGCACCGATCAGCGCGCAGAGGGGCGCCGAGTAGCCCGCGGTCAGCCCGATCAGCACGACGAGAATGGGGATAAAGAGATGACCGCGCTCGCGCATCACGGCACTAAACCGGGGCAGCTCCGACTTCGGTACCCCTGCGATCTTGTAACGCCGCGCTTCGAAGTGCACCGCGGCAAAGACGGATACGTAGTAGAGGAGCGCTGGTATGAGAGCCCATAGCGCAACCTGCGCGTAGGGTACCGCGAGGAACTCGGCCATTACGAAGGCCGCCGCGCCCATGATTGGGGGCATGATCTGGCCGCCCGTTGACGCAACCGACTCGACAGCCGCAGCAAACGAGGGCCGGAAGCCTGTCCGTTTCATGAGCGGTATCGTGATTGGCCCATCAACCATTACGTTGGCGACTGCGCTGCCCGAAACCGTTCCAAAGAGCGAGGAGCTGATCACTGCCACCTTCCCTGGTCCGCCCGCGCTGCTACCGGTGAGGGACATGGAAAAATCCATGAAGAGCTGGCCGGTGCCACTCCGTTCCATGAAGGATCCGAACAACACGAAGAGCATCACGTAGGAGGCTGAAACGCCCAGGGTGGATCCGAAGATGCCCTCTGTGGAGAAATACAACTGCTCCATCAGGACCGGTATTTTTACCTGCGTGAAGATTGCGGCATAGACGATGAACACGATGGCGGTAAGCGGTAGTGCCCAGCCGATCACTCGCCGGGTGCCCTCGAGAACCATCAGTACTGCAATCACCGTCCAGAACTGGTCTGCCCAGGTGAGATCGTCAATGTAAAGGATGCGGCCGGTGAAGTAATCGTAATTGATGAAGATGTACAGCACCGCACCACAGGCGAGTGTGAGCAGCAGCAGATCGAGGACACGGCCAGGTGCGCTCGGACGCTTGATGCTTGGGTAAAGCAGAAAAACCAGCGCCATCGCAAACATCAGATGGATGCCGCGAAAGATCACTGCGTCCGGCGGGCCGAAGGCCGCGGTGTAGATGTGGTAAAGCGACATGGCGACCGCCAGGGTCGACACGATGGCGCGAAGAACACTACCGGTGGGTAGCGCGGCTGCCTGTTCGTCTGACATGAATACTCCGCAAACAGGCGCCCGGTCAGGCACCCGTCAGGTGAAGTCGATCAGCGCGCGCCGGCCTCGCGGTAATACTTCTCCGCGCCGGGGTGCAGAGGGACCCCAATATCGGTTGCCATCATCTTCGGCGTGAGCCCGGCGATGGGTTTGACCACGGCAGCCATGGCATCGACGTTGGTCGCCATCACCTTGGTCATGGCGTAGGCAGTCGCCTCGGGCAGGTCGCAAGACACCACCACGTGGGTGAGGTAGGCGATGACCGGTACGTCGTCGTTTTGCTTAGGATAGGTGCCGGCCTTGATGATCTGCCGGGTGTAGCCGGGGTTGGACTTTGACAACTCGGTCATGGTTTTGTCGTCAACCGGAACCATTTTGATGTCGCGTGCGCTTGCCAGATCCATGACGCTGGACGCGGGCGCGGTGGTGCCGAGCGTGAAGACGTGAGCATGACCGTCCTTCAACATGGAGACCGCATCCGTGTAGCTTGCCTGAAAGCTGGCTCGGCTCAGTTTCTTGTAATCGAGTCCATTCAACTCGAGCACGGTTGCGGTGAGCAATTCGGCGGTGTTGCCTCGGGGCTGCGTGACCAGCGACTTGCCCGCCAGATCGCGAAATGAATTGATTTTTGCGTCGGCAAGCGCCACCACCTGAAAATATTGCGGGTAGAGGTTGGCCAGTTGGCAGACCTTGGTGACCTTTTTTGGATACGGCTTGTTGCCGGCGATTCCGTCGTAGGTAGTGGACGAATTGGCCATCCCGATCTGCGCCTTGCTTTCATCGATGCCCCGAACATTGCTGATGCCCGCGCCCGGAGTCGTTTGGATCTGCAGGCCGGGAATGGCTTTCTCCCAAAGTCCTTTCAGTGCCCCACCCAGAGGGATCCACGCACCTCCCTGCGGTCCTGTCATGAATGTGAGTTGCTGGGCACTGGCCGTGCCTGAGGCAAGGCCGGCCAGCAGCACGGCGAGGGCGCTGAAGTGGCTGAATCGGTTCACGTGTGTCTCCTTTGCTTGACGGATCAATCGTAGATGGACGTGTCGCTCTGCTGGCATCATAGCCGCCGCGCGATCGATTGGTAACCCCGGCGGGATTTGATCGACACCATTGTCGCCGCGACGCGACCCGGCATCGAAGCCCGCCTGAAGCAGCCCATGGTGGTGGAGAACCGCACCGGAGGCGGTGGCCAGATTGGCATGCAGGCGATTGCCTTGGCTGCGCCCGATGGCTACACCTTTGGCATTGTGCCGTCCAACACCATGGTGATCAGCCAGTTCCTGTTCAAGTCTTCGATTGATCCCTTGCGCGACTTCGTGCCAGTAACCGTGTTGGTCGATGTGCCGCTACTCCTCGCAGTCACCGCCAAGCATCCGGTTCCCAACAATGCCTACGCCCTGATCGCCGGCGGCAGTGTCATTTCGTCCAGCTCGTCTGGCAACTCGTCGGGGTATGCCAATCCCAAGTAGTTCTCCCGATTCAAGGGCAGGCCCGCCTTCAGAAGCAACCGAAGTACGAAGTCTGAGTCGCGGTCGTAACTGGGGCCATCGATATCACGCTGCGAGCGCAGGTTGGCGCCGAACAGCACTCCAGTCGTCGGTTGCGCCGCGTCGTCGACCGAAGTCTGCCAACCTTGCCAGATAAGCTTACCCATCACGCCCCCATAGCGCTGATCTGCGGTCAGAAAGCATCGCACCGTTCACCGATCGGATCAAGCCGGTGATCAACCCTGACGGAACACCATACACACCGGGCTCCCGCATGCCTGCACCAGCCCCGTGGAGCTAAGCAGTCCCGGCAGGGTCGACTGCGACGGTAACAATGCGGTCGTCGTCCTCGTTGAGCACATGCATGAAGCGTCCATCGGGTGTGAGCGCAAAAAAGCGCGGTGTCCTGCCGCCGCTGTGCATGGACTGGACCACCTTCACGCGGCCCGTGGCTTCGTCGATGGCCAGCACGGCGATAGTGTCCTCGCCGCGGTTGGATGCGTAGAGCGTACGGCCCGAAGGGTGTACCTCGATCTCCGATGCACGGCTGTTCCCGGTATAGCTGTCGACCAGAATTGACGTGATCTGAAAGGGCGTCAGCGCCCCGTCCTGCGCGTTGAGGCGGCAGGCTGTCACCGTAGAGTCGAGTTCGTTCACCACATAGGCCCAGGGCTGATGCGGGTGAAAGGTGATATGGCGCGGCCCCGAGCTCTCGCGGGCCTGCATTTCCGGGTGGCGCGCGGGAATCAGGCGACCGCCTTCGAAGCGGAACACGAACACTTTGTCCAGCCCCTTATCGGGCACCACCACAAATCTCCCGCTGGGGTCGAATGGGTTGAAGTGCGGCTTGGCAAAGGGCTGTTCCTTGCGGTGCGGGCCGGGTTCGCCCTCAAGCTGTACCAAGTGGCTCAACGTCCCCACCGAGCCGTCAGCCTCGATGGGCAGTACAGCCAGCGAACTGGTGATGTGGTTGGAAACCACAACAAATTGTTCGTCGGGGCTCAGCGCCAGGTGCACCGGATTCCTGCCCTGGGTGCTCTGGCGGTTGAGCAAGGCAATCCGCCCCGAGGACGCATCGACTGTGAAGCTGCTGATGTCCTCGCCGTCCCCGTGCACGGCGTAGAGCCGGTCACCGGCACGGTTGAGTGCAAGGAAGGAGGGGTTGACCAGGTCTCCGTGGACCTGCACAAGCTCCAGCGCGCCCGACGCGTCATCGCAGCGGTACACGCTGATGCCATCGCCCCTTGCGTTGCGTTCGCGGGTGGTTCGGGAGCCAACGTAGGCAAACATGCGTGGTCCTCAGGCGGCTGGCGCCACCGAGGCGCCCTCGATGCCATGGCGCGCCAGGGCCTCGCTCACAAAGCCGCTGGCCTTCATGTCCTCCACGAACCGCGCTAGACAGGCGGCTGCGTCGGCGCCGCGCGACTTGGGGGTGCCCATGGCCTGCTGGATCACCATGAAGCGGCCGGGCAGCAAGCGATGTCCTGCGAAGCGCTGGAGGTCGGCTTCCAACTGCTGCTTCACGCCAGCGGCCACCTCCAGCTTCTGCTCGACGAACACATCGACCACAGTAGGCGAGGTTGGAGCGCGCACGATCTCGGCTTGCTTGAGCTCGCGCGTAAGGAAGAGGTCATAGGCGCTTCCCTTTCCGACGACCACACGGGTCCCGGGACGGTCCACCTCTTGATTGGCGCGCAGGGGGGATGCGTCCGGCACCAGGTAGCTGCCCTCGATCAGCACATAGGGCGCCGTGAAGGCAATGCCCTCGCCCCGCAGCGGGTCGATGGCGAAAAAGCCGATGTCGGCCTGCTCGCCGCGCACCGCTTCCACCGACTTGCCGGCAGCATCAAACACCACCAGTTCGATGTCTACGCCCAGGCGTTGGGCAAACGCACGCGCCAGGTCGATGGACACGCCGAAGGGCTCGTTCGTCTGCGCCTGCTTGTTGGCCAGGATGGGGTTGCCCAGATTGATGGAGGCGCGCAGCTTGCCGGTGGGTGTGAAGGCCTCACGAATGGCAGTGGTCGGTGCGGTCATGGCTTGAGGAGCTTTCGGATTTTCTGGTGGTTCTTGAGCGTGCGGTCCAGATGCCCTCGCATGGCTTCGGCTGCATCGGCGTTGCGTCCGGCTTCAAGGAGATCCAGCAGCCGCAGGTGCTGGTGGCAGTGTTCGGTGTAGCGCTTACGGTCCTGCATGGATCGGTAGGAGATCAGGCGCCGCACACGGTTGACGCGCCGGATGGTGTCAATGAAGAACGGATTGCCCGAGGCTTCCACCAGGCACTCGTGAAAGCGCACACCGCGTTCGTGCAGTTGGTCGGGGGTGTCGGTTTCGATTCCGCCGTCTAGCAAGTGATATTCGGCAGCGCGGCACTGTTCGATCACGCGCGGCGCAAGCCGGTAGCCGGGCTCCATCAGCGCAGCTGGCTCCAGCGCCAGGCGCAGCCGGTAGGACTGCAGAAGACTGTCGGGTGTGGTCAGCATGGCCGAGAACTCCCAGCCATAGCCTGGCTTCTTCTGCGCCCAGCCTTCCTGAGAAACGCGGTGCAAAACGGCCTGAAGTTGCGCGGGGGTGAGTTCGTAGCGCGTCCGCAATTGCGCCTCAGACACGGTCTCGGGCAACTCGCCCTTGAGCAGGTCGTCAGCCATGCTGAAGTAGGCGCTCGATGCGGCGTCGACCGCGCCCAGCCCCAGTTTTTTGCGCACTGTGGGGTTAGCAGTGTCCACCGCTTTGGCCAGAAAGTAGCCCCGGTTGGTCTGGCGCTCCAGGATGCCTTTGTCGTGCAGGAAAGCCAGTGCCTGGTTGACGGGGGTGCGCGAGACCTTGAGCTGGTCAGCAAGCCATTGAGCGCGCAAGTGGGCGCCGATCTCCAGGCCTTGCTCGCGCACCAGCGCCAGCACCCGTGCGGGAATGTTCTTGTCAGAGTTCATGGGCCCTGGATTCTGCACGGTGCCGAGCATGGCGCTTTCAGGCAAAGGCGATTTCCTTGCGATGGACCTGCAGGTTCTGCTGCAGGATGGACGGTATCACCCCGCCGGCCCGGAGCAGTTCCACCTCCAGCTGGGTTTCCACCGCAGCCTGCGCCGGAACGGGCTCGATACGGCCGTCCTTACGGTGCAGCCTCACCTCCACGGCGCAGCGCGGCGATAGCTGATGCGCATCGGCCAGCACCTCGATCTGGTCGCCCGGCCGTATGTCCAGAGTCTGCGGGTTCACCCCTGCGGCCAACCGCAGCGGAAGGATTCCCATGCCGATCAGGTTCGAGCGGTGGATGCGCTCGAAGCTCGCCGCCAGCACGGCGCGAATGCCCAGGAGGCGCTGCCCCTTGGCGGCCCAGTCACGCGACGAACCCATGCCGTAGCGCTCGCCAGCCACCAACACCACCGACTGGCCCGCCTCGTGGTAGCGCGCTGCCGCATCCCAGATGGGTTGCACCTCACCCGAGGGCACATGCAGGGTGTGCGCCACGGGCATACCCGTCTTGAGGAGGTTGACCAGGGTCTTGCTGTGGAAGGCAGCGCGCATCATCACCTCCCAGTTGCCGCGGCGGGAGGCGAAATCGTTGAGGTCATTGCGGTCATCTCCGCGCGAGACCAGGAAGTCGGCCACCAGGCTATCGGGGGGTATCGCGCTGGCCGGGGAGATGTGGTCGGTGGTGACATCGTCGCCCACCACCAGCAGCGGATAGGCGCGATACTGACCCAGCTGGCTTCCCTGGTCCGCCGAGGCAAAAGGCGGGCGGCGCAGGATGGTGGACTTGTCGTCCCAGGGGAACCGGGCCGAGCTGGGTGCTTTCAGTTCCTGCCACAGCGGGTTGGCGTTGGCGATCTCGAAGGCGCGGCGAAAGTCCTGCGGCTGCAGCGCCTGAGCAAGGTGCGCCGCAATCTCCTCATGCGTGGGCAAAAGGTCCTTCAGGTATACAGCTTGGCCGTTGACCACTTGTACCGGCTCCTGTGCCAAGTTCTTCTGCGCATCGCCTGCCAGTCCGAAGGCGATCACCAGCGGCGGGGACATGATGAAGCTCAGCTCAAGGTCCGGGTGCACGCGGCCGGGAAAGTTACGGTTGCCCGAGAGAATGGCCACCGCCTTGCTGGCACCCGCCTTCTGAGCCTGGGCCACGGGTGAGGTCAGCGGGCCGGAATTACCAATGCAGGTGGTGCATCCATAGCCGACGATGCCAAAGCCCACGGCTTCCAAGTCGCTCAGCAGGCCAGCTCGCGCGAGGTATGACGCGGCGGCGGGGGAGCCGGGTGCCAGCGAGGTCTTGACCCAGGCCGGCACCTTCAGGCGCAGGGCATGGGCCTTGCGGGCGAGCAGGCCGGCGGCAATCAGCAGCGCCGGGTCGGTCGTATTGGTGCAGCTAGTGATGGCAGCCAGCGCCACTGGATGAGCGGGCAGCCCGGCGCCAGAGGGCTGGGGCTTGAAGGCCAGCTTGGCAAGAGCCTCGCCTGTCTGCGAGAACGCGATCAGGTCCTGCGGCCGCCTGGGTCCGGCCACATGCATGCCGATAGCGGCCAGGTCGATTTCCAGCGTTGCGGTGTAGCGCGGCCGAGCCTGCGGGTCGAACCAAAGTCCGGTGTGCTGCATATAGGTGCGCACGCGCACGATGGCCGCTTCGCTGCGACCGGTGCTGCGCAGGTACTCCAGCGTGGCCTCATCCACCGCGAAGAAGCCGGTGGTCGCACCGTATTCAGGGGCAATGTTGGCCACCACGGCACGGTCGCCCGCGCTCAAAGTGGAGACGCCCGGCCCGAAGAACTCAACAAACTCGCCAGTGACGCCGTGTTGGCGAAGCCGCTGCGTCACGACCAGGGCCAAGTCGGTGGCGAGCACGCCGAGGGCAAGCCGGCCCGTGAGATGCACGCCGATGACATCGGGGATGCGCAGCATGGTCGGCATGCCAAACATCACGGTCTGTGCCTCTAAGCCGCCCACGCCCCAGCCCAACACGCCGATGCCGTTGACCATGGGCGTGTGGCTGTCGGTGCCGAGCATCATGTCGGGCACCAGCCAGCTGCGGCCCTCGCGCTCTTCAGTGGTTACCACCGTCGCCAGCTGCTCGAGGTTGATGGTGTGCATGATGCCGGTGCCCGGCGGGTTGATGCGCACGCCCTTGAGCACCCCCGCGGCCCAGCGCAGGAATCGGTAGCGCTCCTGGTTGCGACGGATCTCATGTTGCAGGTTGTCGGTGTCCGCACCCGCCCTGGCGTAGGCCTCCACGGCCAGCGAGTGGTCCACTGACACATCGACCGGCAGCATGGGATTGAGCAGGGTGGGATCCACCCCGGCTTCAGCCAATGCGTCGCGCATGGCGGCCACATCCACCAGGGCCGGCGTGCTGGTGGTGTTATGCATCAGTACGCGCCCTGGCTGGAAAGCGATCTCTGATTCGCTGCTACCGGTTTCCAGCCAGCCGAGTAGCGCCTGCACGGCCTGCTCGCGCTCGGAGCCACGCATGTGGCGGATGGCGTTCTCCATGAGCAGTCGAAGCACGATGGGTAATTGACCGAAGTGCTCGCCGCAGGCGGCGCGCAGGTTGACCACGGCATAGTCCCGGCCGCCGAGCTGGAGCGTGTCGGGCGAGAAGGAGGGCTGTTTTTGCATAAATTGCATTTTGCATTTTTATGAGATAAAATGCAATTTAAATCAAAACCAATAGTCTTCCTGAACCGCCCCGGGTTTTGAGGAGGCTCCAACTCTTGAGAAGATGGAGCCATGAACAAAGCAAACAAGTTTTCACCCGAAGTCCGCGAACGCGCCGTCCGGATGGTGTTGGAGCATCGT
>VGHA01000069.1 GCA_016868375.1 Betaproteobacteria bacterium
CCGAATTTCACCGTGCGGACGGGGAGGGCTACAACTTTTGGGCAGAGCATGTCATCGCGCTGAATTCGCTTAATCCGCAGATTGCCGCCAGGCTGGCGCGCGCGCTGGATCGCTGGCCGCGCTACGACACCGTTCGGGCATCAAAAATGCGGGATGCGCTGGTCCGGGTCGCCTCACATCCGGGCCTGTCGCCCGATGTGGCCGAAATCGTCACCAAGGCGCTCGCCGCAGAGGCGCGGCCACAGGCCTGATGGACGGCTGTCTCGATACAATCCGCAGCAGTGCTGTTTGCCCTTTCCCGGAGTCACGATGGACCGTGTCACGCTTAGCCAATATCTGATCCACTGCGATCGCCGCCGGTCGCTCGTGCCCGAGCCATTGCGCCGGGTGCTGGAGAGCTGCGCGCAGGCCTGCGCAGGCATCGCGGCCAGCATCGCGCGCGGCGCGCTTGGTGACGTACTGGGCTCTGCCGGCAGCGCCAACGTGCAGGGTGAGACGCAGCAGAAACTCGATGTCATTGCGAACGACAGGATGCTGTCTGCGAATGCGTGGGGCGGGGCCCTTGCTGCAATGGCCTCTGAAGAAATGGACGATCCATGGCCGATCCCGGAGGGTGAGCCGCGCGGCGACTACCTGCTGCTATTCGATCCGCTCGATGGCTCGTCGAACATCGATGTGAATGTATCGATTGGAACAATTTTTTCGGTGTTGCCAGCGCCCGCTTCTGCGCAACAAGGGACTGTGAGTGCGCAGGCGTTTCTGCAGCCCGGGCGCAATCAGGTCGCGGCTGGTTATGTTGTCTATGGGCCTTCCACCGTCATGGTACTTACGGTGGGGGATGGCGCGGCGGCATTTACGCTTGACCGCGAGTCGGGCACCTGGTGGATGGTGCGCGATCGTATCCAGGTACCGGCGCAGACGCGTGAGTTCGCCATCAATGCATCCAATGCCAGGCACTGGGAAGCGCCGGTCAAGCGCTATATCGATGAGCTGCTGGCCGGGCGTGAGGGCCCGCGTGCTCAAGACTTCAACATGCGCTGGATCGCGTCAATGGTGGCCGATGTTCATCGGATCATGACGCGCGGCGGCATCTTCATGTATCCGCGCGATCGGCGCGAGCCTGACAAGCCGGGCAAGCTCCGGCTGATGTACGAAGCCAATCCCATGGCGCTTCTGATCGAGCAGGCCGGTGGCTCAGCCACCAACGGGCATCAGCCCATTCTCGATATCGTGCCGGCGAAGCTGCATGAGCGTGTGTCGGTCATATTGGGCTCGCGTGATGAGGTGGAACGCATCACCCACTACCATCGGAATGCCTGACGGGGTTCGCCTCAGGCGACGGCTTGAGGCGTAGCAGCGAGGCGCGTGCGTCGGTTGGATCGGCTCGAACCGTGAAGCCCAGACGGCGCGCCAGGTCGAGCATGCGGGTGTTCTCGCTAAGGGCTTCGCCCTAGATGACGCCGACTCCCAGTTGGCTGGCAAGCGCTATCAGCTCGGTAAGGAGCAGTCTGCCCAATCCTGCACCCTGCCAGGCGTCGGCGATCGTCACCGCGAACTCAACCGCAACCGCCCCGAAGGCTGCTCCGGAGGAAGGGTCACTATGGCTGCCTGCGCTGGCACGCAGGCAGCGAGCAGTCCCTGCGATCGGCGTATCGGCCGAGTCGCGAGCCAACGCAATCACGGCAAAATCCATCGGGTCGCTGCTTGCAGTAAAGCGCTGCAATTGCGCTGGGCTAAGCTGGTGAACGGCCGCGAAGAATCGCTGATGCGCTGAGTCTTCGGACAGTCCGCGCACAAAGCGTTGCAGACGATCGGCGTCTGCTGGGCTGATCAGTCGGATCAGGCAGGAGCGCCCGTCACACAGCCGCACGGTTTTCGGCAGGGGGGTGGTGGCGGGAGCAGGCTCCCCTTCAGGCAGGGACATGATCGCAGCGTCAGCCAGGGGTTGCGGCTTACAGTTCCATCAGCTCGCGAACATGCCGCTCAACGGAGCGCGCCAGCGCTGGAATTGCGTAGCCGCCCTCCAGCATTGACACGACACGCCCCGCCGCATGGCGGTTGGCGACCGCGACCAGCTCACGTGTGATCCACGCGTAGTCTTCGTCGCGCCAACGCAGCTGGCTGATGTCGTCGTCCCGATGGGCATCAAACCCGGCGGAAATGAACAGAACCTGTGGCTGGAAACGCTCGAGTGCGGGTTGCCAGCGATCGAGCACCGCGGTTCGAAGGGCGGCGCCATCGGTGTACGGCGCAAGCGGCACGCTGACCAGATTGTCGGCGCTGGGATGCTCGCCGCTATACGGATAAAGCGGCGACTGGAAGGTTGAGAGCATCAGGATGCGCGCATCGCCCGCCACAATATCTTCGCTGCCGTTGCCGTGGTGAACGTCAAAGTCGATGAGAGCGACGCGTTCGAACCCCAGCGCATCGAGCGCATGCCGAATGCCGACCACCACATTGTTGAAAAAACAGAACCCCATTGCGGCCGTGCGCGTGGCATGGTGACCGGGTGGGCGAACATTGCAGAACACGCGCGTGGCGCTTGCCGACTTGATCAGCTCGGTGGCAAGCACGGCTGCGCCCGCCGCATGCAGTGCAGCGGTCCAGGTGTGCGGGTTCATGCTGGTGTCGGGGTCGATGGCCGAGTAGCCGTGCAGCGGTGCCTGGGCTTGCAGCTCGAGCACGTGCGCGCGGGTGTGCGCACGACTCAGCTGCTCGATCGTCGCAGCCGGCGCCTCATAAGACGCAGCGAAATCAAGCAGCCCTTCAACCCGCAGGCGCTCGTGAATGGCGGTGACCCGATCGGGGCACTCTGGATGGTGCGGCCCCATCTCGTGGCGGATGCAGTCGGGGTGGGTGATGTAGGCGAATCGCATGGTGGGACACTGGCGAGCGGATCACGCTGCCGCTTCGATCTGTTCAGCCGACACAAAACGGTCAATGATGCGACGCGCCATCACCGATCCACTGTCGATATTAAGACTCATCAGTCGACGCTGCGGCCAGCGTGTCAGGTTTGCCTGCTGACGCTCAAGCACCTGAATGTCCTGCCCGAAGATTCGGCCCTGACCCTCTTTAATGCGCTCGGTGAGCGCGTGATCGTCGGGTCGGTAATCACGTGCCATGCCCCAGAAGTACCAGATGCTGTCGGCGTTTTCCGGGGTGATGAAGTCGACCACCATGCTTGACACACGCGCCTCAGGCGGCGCCTGTCGCGCACCGTACCCTGCCAGCGCAACCCCAACTTCAATCATCACGTGCGAAGGCGGGCTGAATCGGCAGACTTGCCAGCGATCGACCCGGTGCGACGGGTCAAGGCCGTGTGCCTGCATGGCGGTCTGCCAAAACGGGGGCGCGGTCACGTCGTTCATCACGCGGCTGGTGGTGACTGTGTCGCCCACTGTCTGAGTGCTGCACGGTGTTTCGTCGATCTCGTTTTGGCCGATGCTGTCTGCATGCACGTAGGTCTCGTGTGTCAGATCCATCAGGTTGTCGATCATCAGCCGATAGTCGCAGCGCACGTGATAGAGACCGCCGCCAAACGCCCAACCGTCGTTGTCGACCCAGGGGAGTTTGGGGAGCGCCTCCCGGTGAGCGAGCGCAGGATCGCCGGGCCATATCCAGACGAAGCCGGCGTATTCCACCACCGGGAAGCTGCGGATTGGCGAGAAGCCGCGTACCCGCTGGCCTGGCATCGCGACGGTTCGCCCGTCGCAGCCCATTTCCAAACCGTGATAGCCGCATATCAGCCGACCCTCGACCACCCAGCCAAGCGACAATGGTGCGCCCCGGTGCGGGCACCAGTCTTCAAGCGCGACTGCCTGACCTGCCGCGTTCCGGAAGAACACCAGGGGTTGCTGACAGACGGTTCGCCCCAGCGGGGCGTCGGTGAGCTCGGCGGCGGCGGCGGCGACGTACCATGCGTTTCGGATGAACATGCTGGAAATCCCGGTTGGCGTCGAAGCGGTTGAGACGGACAGTCACTGATCAGGCCAGGGATGCGCCTTGATTGGATCCAATATTATCTAATTAAAGAGGAAATTGTAATAATGAAGGTCGAATTGGATCCAGAAAAAGCTGACTTCAATACGGCTTCCGTGACTGCGACCCTGCGTCAGAAGATCCTGAGTGGCGAATTTCCACCGGGTTCCAGGCTCATCGAGATTCCGGTGGCTCAGGCACTCGGCGTGTCTCGAACGCCGGTTCGGCTTGCCATCCGCACGCTTGCCGAGGAGGGGCTGCTGGAACCGTCTGGCGCTCGCGGCTACGCCGTGCGCGCAATTTCCGACCAGGACATCCGCAGCGCGATCGAAGTGCGGGGCGTGCTTGAGGGGCTTGCCGCGCGACACCTTGCCGAAAGAGGTCTCACCGAGGCGGAACGCGCGGCGCTTCAGCAGGCGGTGGCTGACGGCGAGGCCGTGCTTGCCAAAGGTCGGCTTGATCCGGCAGATGTTGATCGCTGGACCGAGCTGAATGCGCGCTACCACCGGATTGTGGTGGGCAGCCATCCGAGCCGGGTGATCGCCGACGCCATTGCCCGCAACGATCATCTGCCTTTTGCGTCGGCCACCTCGATCGTGATTGACCCAACGTCGCTGCAAGCGGAATTTCGGAAGATTCAGATCGCGCAGCTGCAGCACCAGCTGGTGCTTGAGGCCCTCGAAAATCGCGAGTCGGCGCGCGTCGAAATGCTGATGCGTGAGCATGCCTGGGTGGGTTTTCGCTACGGTCGATGGTTCGGTGCTGAGCCACCAGGCGTCGGTCAGCGGATGCCCCCACGGTTTACCCCGGCATTTCACACGCACGGGCCGTCCGCCCTACATTCGAGGTCTGCGCGGAAACAATAATCCGGGCGAAAAATTTCTTGAACGGAGACGCTGAATGATCCAACTGACGCTTAACAACGAGCGGGTGTCGATCGACGCCCCGCCCGACACACCGCTTTTGTGGGCGATTCGCGAACAGACCAACTTGACCGGCACCAAGTACGGCTGTGGCATTGCCCAGTGCGGCGCCTGCACGGTGCATCTTGACGGTGAACCGGTGCGGTCGTGCGCGTTGCCGTTGCAGGCGGCAGCCGGACGCAACGTCACCACCATCGAAGGCCTGATGAAAACAGACGCCGGCAAGGCTTTGGAGCGCGCCTGGAACGCCGCGCAGGCGCCGCAGTGCGGCTATTGCCAGTCGGGTCAGCTGATGACGGCTGCCCACCTGCTTCGCACCGCGAAGAAGCCGCTGTCGCGAACCGAGATCCTCGACGGCATGAATGGCAACCTGTGTCGGTGCGGCACCTACAACCAGATCGCCGAGGCGGTCGCCGGCGCCCAGAAGGCGATAAGCGGAGGTCGAGCATGAGCCAGATCACATCCTCATCGCGTCGCAGTTTCCTGGTCGGATCAGGATCGGTCGCCATCGGCGTGTCGTTCGGGCTTTCGGGGACGGACCTTGCCCAGGCGCAGGCGCAGGCCAACGCGGGTGCGGGTTATGCACCCAGCGCCTGGGTCAATATCGCCACCGACGGCACCGTGACGCTGTTGTCACCCGCAGCGGAAATGGGTCAAGGCACCATGACCGCCATGCCCATGCTGCTTGCCGAAGAGCTTGATCTCGACTGGAAAACGGTACGCGTTGTGCAGGCGCCCTCCAACGCGAAAATTTTCGGCAACCCGCGATTTGGCGGCGGCATGACCACTGGCGCCTCCCGCACGGTACAGGGCTACTACGAGCCGATTCGGCTTGCGGGTCTGCAGGCGCGTCAGGTGGTTCTGCAGGCGGGCGCGGCCGCCATGGGTGTTCCGGCAGGCGAATGCCGTACCGAGCTGGGCGCGGTCATTCACAGCTCTGGCAAGCGCATGAGCTACGGCCAGATTGCCGCTGTCGCGAAAGCACCAGAGCAATTGCCTGCGGTCGACAAAAGCCAGCTGCGCCCGATGCGTCAGTTTAAGATCATTGGCACGGATATCGACCGGGTCGACGTGGCTGCCAAGACCAACGGCACTGCCCGCTTTGGGATTGATCAGCGGATGCCGGGTCTTCGGTATGCCGCGGTGCTGCGCGCGCCGGTCCATGGCGAAACGCCGACCAGCGTGGACGATGCGGCGGCGCGTGCAACCAAGGGTGTACAGCAGGTGGTTCGGCTGCCTTACGGCGTTGCCGTGGTGGCTGATTCCTGGCACACCGCGCGCAAGGCCCGCGATCTTTTGAAGGTGGAGTGGACCAACGCAGCCCGGGCGCGTCAGCACAATTCAGACAAGGTATTGGCCGAGTACGTGGCGCGGGCCCGCAAGCTCGACGATGCCGGGGTGGATTTCATCAAGGACGGGGATGCCTCCAAGGCGATCGCCGGGGCCGTGCGAACCTTTTCGGCCACCTACACCTCGGAAATGGTGTCGCACATCTGCCTCGAGCCCATGAACTGCACGGCAGTGGTTCGTGGCGAGCAGATCGAACTGTGGGCGCCTGCCCAGTCGGCGTCATTCATCATCGGTGCGGTAGGCGGCGCGGCAGGATTCAAGCCCGAAAACATCAAGGCCAACATCACGCTGCTGGGCGGCGGCTACGGACGTCGCGTTGAGCCCGACTTTGCGGTGGATGCGGCGCTGGTCGCCAAGGCCATGCCGGGTACGCCGGTTCAGGTGATCTGGACCCGTGAAGACGACATCGTGCACGACAAGTACCGCCCGATGACTGCGCAGCATCTGGTTGCCGGGATCGATGCCCAGGGGCGTATCACGGGCTTCCTGCATCGGGTGGTGTCGGAAGGCATCTACGCCCGCGTGGTCCCGGGTGCGTTCAAGGCGTCGGGTGGCAAGGATGCGCCGGTGATGGAAGGCGCCGAGATCACTTACTCGATTCCTGGCCACAACGTGCAGTTCATGATCGAGCAGCGCGGCATCAACGCGGGCTTCTGGCGCTCGGTGGGCCCTGGCTATACCAAGTTTGCGATCGAAACGCTGGTTGACGAGGTTGCTCGCGGCGTCGGTGTAGACCCCATCGAGTACCGGATCCGCATGCTTGACAAGAACCCGCGCGGTGCAGCCGTGATGCGTGAGGTTGCAGCAATGTCGGGCTGGGGCAAGCCTCGCCAGGCAGGCCGCGCCCTGGGTGTCGCGTTCTCCGATGCGTGGAACACGATGTGCGCGATGGTGGTCGAGATATCGATCGCCAACGGCATGCCAGTCGTTCACCACGTCTGGTCGGCGGTTGATTGTGGCGTTGCGCTGCAACCGCGCAATGTGCGCGCGCAGATCGAGGGCTCAATGATTTACGGCCTGTCCGCGGCTCTGCACGAGAAGATGACCTTCAAAGCAGGGGCGCCTCAGGAGACCAATCTTGATCGCTATCGGATCCTGCGCGCCGCCGAGACACCGCTCGTCGATGTCAAGGTGATTGTCACGGACAATCATCCTGGCGGCATCGGTGAAGTGGGGCTGCCACCGATTGCGCCGGCCATCGCCAACGCAATGGCCACGCTCGGTGCAGCGCGTCCGCGCAGTCTGCCGTTTACGCGGGTTTGACAGCGTTGTAGCACGCCGTCGGGTCGCTGCCGGTCAGCGGCCCGACAGGCGCAGTGTCCAGCTCTGCCAGGTGCCGGTTTCGCCCAAGACCGCATCAGCAACGCGCAGCGTCCAGGCGCCCTGCGAACTCTCGGCAATATGGCGGTTCGCGAGAAACCGCCAGTTGGTATAGCTGCCGCAGCGGTCCTGGTCGTTGCTCTGGTCCCGGCGGCTGGTGCCGCCACAGAACCGCGAGTCGGCGAGCCGGCTGACGCCCCCCGGGCCGACCAGTTCGATCTCAAGGTCAGCCGCATAGCGGTGGGTTGCACTGAAGATCACCTCAACCAGTTCGATCTGGGAGATGCCGCAGGCGTTGCCCGGTGCATTGACAGCGCCGACGGTGATGGTGTCGGAGCGCCAGGTGCGGCCATCAGGGCGATTCGGATCGGGATCAACGAAGTCAGGCAGGCCGATCGCAGGCGTGCTCGAAAATTCGCAGGTGGTCAGGGTGTCATGGGTGCCCACCGAAGCACCGAGCGTGCGGGCGCGCTCGACGGCCGCCTCGGCATCGACCACGCCAAACCCGAAGCGCCGACTGAAACGCTTGCGAACCGGTTGTGCGTTAACGGTTTGGGGGGGCCATTTATCAAGCGCGGTCGATGACCATGACGGATCAAGCGGCTGATTCTCCCGTGCCGTTTCGGCCAGAATCAACCGGATGTCGCGCCAGCTGAGCGACGGGTTCACCTCGAGCATCAGCGCAATCACGCCCGACACCATGGGTGCGGCCGCCGAGGCGCCACCGAAGTTGCTGCGCGTGGTGTTGCCGGGTGCAAGCGTTGTGATGGCGTTGCCGCCAGCGCTGTCGCTAGACAGACCGCACACCAGCAGATTCTCACCCTCTTCGCCCCAAAGAGGCAGTCGCCCGGTTCGATCGACCGCGCACGCGGTGATTGCGCCGGGCAGATTCAAATGGCCATCGAACCCGGTCATGTCACGGTAACGGCAGCGGGTGGGGTCGCGCGGATCAGGGTCGGTGCGGCCATCGATGGTAAGACAGCCGCCATTGCCCGACGCAAAGACATACAGCGTGCCAAGCCCGCCGCGGCCTCTGCGGATGCCCTGGTCGATGGCCTGGATGACTGCGGTGTCTGCCGCGTGCAGCGCACCATCGTCATCCGAGCCCCAACTGAGGTTGTAAAGGTGATGACTGTCGCTGCGGGTGAGCGCATCAGCGATTCGCTGCCGCGTCAGTTCGGCGCGCACGCCGGCCTCGATCGCGTTGTAGGCTACCACGGTGGCGGCGGGCGCCACGCCCGCGCCAGCCAGGCCATTGCCGCGCGCTGCCGCCAGAATGCCGGCGACTGCGGTGCCGTGCGCATCTTCGGGAGCACAGGGAAGCGGTGCCGTGGCGGTATTGAGCCGGTAGTCAAATGAGCCGGTGGCCGGCATGTTGGCCGCCAGATCACCGTGCAGGGTTTCAACAGGCCCATCGATAACCGCGACGCGGACGCCTTTCCCCAGGGATGTGCGCCAGGCAAGCGTGGCGCCCAAGCCCATCTCGCCGGTGCTGCTGTCGGCGGGTCTCAAATGCCATTGCGCGCCCAGCAGGGGATCGGGAAGGCCCGGTTGCGGGGCGGCGCCGCTGACCGGATAAAGCAGGCTGCACCCTGCGATCACCGGGCGGGGGTCAGGCGGCGTCACAGGCGTTGGGGTCGAGCCCCCGCCGCCTCCGCCACAGCCAGTAAGCCAGGCCGTGAGTGTGAGCGCGGCAAGCGGACCGCGCAGGCGGGTTTTGAATTGCAGCGACCGCGTTGCGCAGGTAATGTTGCAGCGCGTCAATCCATCCCCCTCGTTCGTCCAGACTGATCTGACTCTCTTCGGGAGATCCCATGCGCCGCATCCAGTCCCTGCTCGTTGCCAACCGTTCTGAAATTGCAATCAGGGTGATGCGTGCCGCAGCCGAAATGGGCATGCGGACGGTGGCGATTTATTCGCATGAGGACCGTTTTGCGCTGCATCGTTTCAAGGCCGATGAAAGTTATCAGGTGGGCGAGGGGCAAAAGCCGCTTCAGGCTTATCTCGATATCGAAGACATCATACGGATTGCCCGCCAGGCCAAGGTCGACGCGATCCATCCCGGCTACGGGTTTCTTTCCGAAAATCCCGACTTTGCCCGGGCCTGCGCGCAGGCTGGCATTGTGTTTGTGGGACCAACGCCAGAGGCAATGACGACGCTCGGCAACAAGGTCGCAGCCCGGGCGGCGGCTGAGCGCGCGGGCGTCCCGGTGATGCCGGCAACCGGACCGCTGCCGCATGACCTGGGCGAGGCCAGGCGGCTGGCTGAGCAGATCGGCTACCCGCTCATGCTGAAGGCGAGTTGGGGCGGCGGCGGTCGCGGCATGCGGGTCATCGAGCAGGCTGCCGATCTCGATGCGCAGCTTGAGGTGGCGCGCCGCGAAGCGCGGTCAGCCTTCGGCAATGACGAGGTCTACCTGGAAAAACTGGTCAGACACGCGCGGCACGTGGAGGTGCAGGTGTTTGGCGATACGCACGGCAACCTCGTGCATTTGTTTGAACGTGACTGCTCGGTGCAGCGCCGCAATCAGAAGGTGGTGGAGCGGGCACCTGCGCCCTATCTCGATGATGCGACCCGTAGCGAACTCTGCGAGTCTGCGTTGAAGCTGGCGCGCGCGGTGGGCTATGTGAATGCGGGAACAGTCGAGTTCCTGATGGATGCGGATACCGGGCGCTTTTACTTCATCGAGGTCAATCCGAGGATTCAGGTTGAGCACACGGTGACCGAGATGGTGACCGGTATCGATGTGGTCAAGTCGCAGCTGGCGATCGCCCAGGGCGCGACGATCGGCAGCCCCGATTGTCCGGTGTCCCGTCAAAGTGACATCCGCCTCAATGGCCATGCGCTGCAATGTCGCCTGACCACCGAGGACCCTGAAAACGGCTTCACGCCCGATTACGGACGCATCCAGGCCTACCGGAGCGCGGCAGGGTTCGGGTTACGACTGGACGGTGGTACCGCGTATACCGGCGCGGTGATCACGCCCTATTACGATTCGCTGCTGGTGAAGGTCACCGCCTGGGCGCCGAGCGCACTCGAGGCGATCCGCAGGATGGATCGCGGGTTACGCGAATTCCGCATTCGCGGCGTGGCCACCAATCTGCAGTTTGTTGAAAACGTCATCAATCATCCGAAGTTTACCGCTGGTACGGTGACCACCCGATTCATCGACACCACGCCCGAGCTGTTCAACTTTCGCAAGCGCCGTGACCGTGCGAGCCGGCTGCTCGGCTACATCGGCGAAGTGACGGTCAATGGTCACCCTGATCTCAAAGGTCGGACGAAGCCTGATTTATCCCGCCTTCAGATTGCCTTGCCGCGCCGCTGGCCGACAACCGCCGGTGCTTCGCAGGCCGCAAGCTCACTGACACCCGAGGCGTCGGCTTACTCGGTTGCGGGCTCGCGTGCGCTCGCCAACGCCATTGCACGGCCCGGTGAGCGCATCGATTTGAGTGTGGCACCGCCCCCGGGGTCGCGTCAGTTGCTGCAGCAACTCGGTCCCGCGAAATTCTCGGAGTGGATGCGGGCAAGTCGCAGGGTGCTGATCACCGATACCACCATGCGTGATGCGCATCAGTCGCTGTTTGCCACCCGGATGCGCTCGATCGACATGCAGCGGATCGCGCCGTATTACGCCCGCATGCTGCCGCAGCTGTTTTCGGTGGAATGCTGGGGCGGCGCAACCTTTGATGTTGCCATGCGCTTTCTGAATGAGGATCCGTGGGAGCGGTTGGCGGGATTGCGCGGGGCCATGCCGAATCTGTTGCTGCAGATGCTGCTTCGCGGCAGCAACGCCGTGGGCTACACCAACTATGCCGATAACGTCGTGCGTCATTTTGTTGCGCAGGCTGCGGCAGGGGGCATCGATGTGTTTCGCGTGTTTGACTCCCTGAACTGGGTCGAGAACATGCGGGTCGCGATCGATGCGGTGCTCGAAAGCGGCGCGCTCTGCGAGGGCTCGATCTGCTACACCGCCGACCTGTTCGACAGGGCTCGCTTCAAATACGACCTGAAGTACTACCTTGATATCGGTCGCAAGCTGCGCGAGGCGGGTGTTCACGTCATCGGTGTCAAGGATATGGCGGGCGTGTGCCGCCCGCGCGCGGCCCGCGAACTGGTGCATGCGCTGCGGGAGGAAACCGGGCTGCCGGTGCACTTTCATACGCATGACACCAGCGGTGCAGGCGCCGCGTCGGTGCTGGCTGCCATTGAAGCGGGTGCGGACGCGGTGGACGCAGCGTTCGATGCCATGAGCGGCCTGACCTCGCAGCCCAATCTTGGCGCGATCGTTGCCGCACTTGAAGGGGGCGATCGCGACACCGGACTTGACCGCGAATCGCTTCAGATGATCAGCCATTACTGGGAGAGCGTACGAACCATCTATGCGCCCTTTGAGTCAGACATTCGCTCCGGTACGTCTGATGTTTATCGCCACGAGATGCCGGGTGGGCAGTACACGAACCTTCGTGAGCAGGCACGCGCGCTGGGGCTTGAACACCGTTGGCCGGAGGTGGCTGAGCGGTATGCAGAGGTCAACCGATTGTTCGGTGACATTGTCAAAGTGACACCGACCTCGAAGGTGGTCGGCGATATGGCGTTGTTCATGGCGGTTAACGACCTGTCGGTGGCCGATGTCCTGGACCCGGAGCGAGACATCGCATTTCCGGAGAGCGTTGTATCGCTGTTTCGCGGTGAACTGGGTTTCCCGCCTGATGGTTTTCCCAGGGAGATCTCGCGTCGGGTGCTCAAGTGCGATACCGCCACGCCCATTCTCATCGAACCACCTCAGCCCTTCAGGCCCGGCGAGCGCATCGCGCCGGTGGATCTGGAGCAGGCACGCGAGCAGGCTCACAAGGCCGCCGGACATGCGGTGACCGACAACGATTTGTCGTCCTGGCTGATGTATCCGAAGGTGTTTTCCGATTTTTCCGCGCACCGCCGGCGCTTTGGCGACCTGAGCGCGCTGCCTTCACCGACCTACTTCTACGGCATGACCGAGCTCGAGGAAATCAGCATTGACCTGGATCCCGGCAAATCGCTGGTCGTGCGCCTGCTTGGGACGGCGCCCGCCGAGGAAGAAGGCGTGGTCAAGGTGTTCTTCGAGCTCAATGGCCAACCCCGAACGATGCGGGTTGAACGCAGTGGCTCGCGGCGCGCGCCCACCCGCGTGCAGGCCGATCCGGCCAACCCCGCCCACGTTGCAGCGCCCATGCCCGGCATGGTCGTGACGGTTGCGGTGAAGGCAGGTCAGTCGGTCAAGGCTGGCGACCCGCTGGTGTCGGTGGAAGCGATGAAAATGGAGACCCAGATCAGGGCCGAGCGCGATACCGTGGTGAAGGCCGTTCATGTTCGGCCCGGCGAGACGGTGGCAGCGCGTGACCTTCTGGTGGAGATGCGCGACTGACGAGGGTGGTGTACTAAACGGCTGACACTTGGCGTGTCAAATCGTGAATGATCGCATGTTTTGAGCCGAAAATGGGCCGCTTGCCGGTTGCGCATAAGGCTTGATTTCGCAGTAGGATGGTCGGCGAGACGACCCGCAGTTACAGGTTTTTTTCGTTGCGCCGACCGCGCGAAAGGACGACCGATGCGAACCACCCTGCAGATCAACTTCCGTGGAATGGCTGTCTCCCCGGCGCTTGAGCAACTGATCCGCGAAAAGACCGAAAAGCTCGAAAAATTTCATCCAAACGTCACCGGCTGCCGAGTGGTGGTCGACAAACCGCACCATCACAAGGCGCAGGGCGAACATTTCATCGTCAGTGTTGACGTGTCCGTGCCGGGCGCCAACATTGTCGCCAATCACGCGCATCACGAAGACGTCAACGTCGCGCTTCGCGATGCTTTCCTTGCTGCGCGTCGGCAGCTTGAAGAGCACTCAAGAAAGCTGCGCGGCGATGTCAAAAGCCATTCACTGCCGCAGGCGGTCGAGCTGGCCGCCGAATAACCGGACACCGAATAACCGGCCGGATCAGTGGCCTGGCGTCAGCCAGGCCCAACCGAATCCGCGGGTTCCGGGCGCGATCGCCCGGGTACCGCGCGAACCGCCCCCGGCGCTGCGCGCCAGATGGCGAATGCGGCCATCGCCGATACGGCGATGCCCAGCGCAAACGCTGGCAGGTAGCTGCCTGTGTAGTCGTGAATCAGTCCGGTCATCCATGGGCCCAGGGCACCGCCGGTAATGGCCAGCAAACTGAGCGTGCCGAAGATCGGGCCGTAGTGAGGGCTCTCAAAAACATCTGCCGGAATCGCGCCGAACACCGAGGTGACGCCGTATCCGATCAGGCCCTGGACCAGCACCATCAAGAGCAATAGCGGAAAACTGGGCCAACGCGTCAGCGCAAGCAACAGCAGGCAGCACACCATAAAGCCCGCGCAGCCGATCGACCAGACGATCTCGCGACCGATTCGGTCCGACAGCCATCCCAATGCGATCTGCCCTGGAATACCTGCCAGGCTGACAAATCCCAATGCCCATGCTGCGGTCGTCGGATCGAATCCGATCTCAAGCAGGTAACGGGTCTGGTGAACCTGAACGGCATACCAGACAAACAGCGCGCTTGCGTAGGCCAGCGCAATCCACCAGAAGCGGGTGGTGCGCATTGCGAGACGCAGAGTCCATTCGATCTGAGTCCAAGCCGGATCGATTTCGCGCCTGGCGCGCGACCGCGCGAGGCTCTCTGAAGCGATCGGATCCCCGTCAGGCTGCAGCCCCAGGTCAGAGGGCCGCCGTCGCACCAGGAGGTTCAGCGGCACCAGCACCACCAGAATGAGAATTCCGAAGGCAAGGCAGGCCTGGCGCCAGCCCTGTGTGTCGATCAGCTGCTGCATCAAAGGCAGCAGAACGATCGAACCCGCGCCCGCGCCTGCGTACGCGATCGAGATGGCAAGGCCGCGCTTACGCTCAAACCAGGCGGACAGAAAGAGTCCGTGCCCGGTGTAGCCCAGGCAGACGCTGCCAAACCCCACCAGCAGGCCCAGGCTCAGGTAGAAGGCCCACAGCGAGGTCGCCTGGCTGGCGAGCAGCATGCCGAGGCCGCTGGCCAGGACGCCCGCCTGCAGCACCGGTACGGGGCCCCATCGTTCCATGGCCCGGCCCAGCATTGGACTGACCGCCGCCGAGACCAGAAACCCAAACGAAAACGCGCCGGCGGTGTCGGCGCGATCCCAACCGAATTCGTCGAGAATAGGCGGAAACACAAGTGAAAACGCGGTGCGCGCATTAACCGCCAGGGCCATTGACATGAATGCGATGGCGATGACCAGCCAGCCGTAATAAAACGGCAGGTGGCGGGCGAGACGGGCGGCAAGTTTCATGGTTCGAGCGCGGCGATTGTCCAACACTACACGCAACGCGCCTGCCGGGCGAGCCGCTTTGCCGGCCGGTAAAATTCGGTTGCGGAGATCAAACCATGAAGACAAAGACACAGGTGGGTATCGTTGGCGCGGGGCCCTCGGGTCTTCTGCTCGCGCAACTGCTGCACAGGCACGGCATTGAAAGCGTGGTGCTCGAGCGCCAAAGCCGCGACTACGTGCTGTCCCGTATTCGCGCGGGTGTGCTTGAGCGCGGCACTGTCGCGCTACTTGAGCAGGCGGGCGTTGGCGAGCGTATGCGCCGGGAAGGGTTGGCGCACGATGGCGTGATGCTGCAATTTGACTCGCGGCTGCACCGAATCGATTTTCGCGAGCTGATCGACAGCAGCGTCATGGTGTATGGCCAGACTGAAGTGACCCGCGATCTGATGAACGCAAGAGATGCCTCGGGTGGTTTAACGGTTTACGAAGCCCAGGACGTGACGCTGGTTGATTTTGGCTCTGACCGGCCCAGGCTTCGTTACATCAAAGATGGCGAGTCGCATGAGCTCGAGTGCGACTACATCGCCGGCTGCGACGGGTATCACGGCGTGTGCCGGTCAAGCGTTCCTGCTGAAAAAATCCAGCTGTTTGAACGGGTGTATCCCTTTGGCTGGCTCGGCATTCTGTCGCGCACGAGGCCTCTGGATGAAGAACTCATCTACACCAGCCATGAACGCGGCTTTGCGCTTGCGAGCATGCGGTCGCATTCGGTCAGCCGCTACTACGTTCAGTGCACGCTTGAGGACAAGGTGGAAGACTGGTCTGACGATCGGTTCTGGGACGAGTTCCGGTTGCGTGTCGGGCCCGAGGTCGCCGCCCGACTTGAGACCGGACCGTCGATTGAAAAGAGCATCGCGCCGCTACGCAGTTTTGTTGCCGAGCCGATGCGATTCGGCAACCTGTTCCTGGTGGGGGATGCTGCGCACATCGTGCCGCCCACCGGCGCCAAGGGCTTGAATCTCGCGGCAAGCGACGTCGGTTATCTGTCTCGGGCACTGATCGAGCGTTATCAAACCGGTGATGCGCGCGCGCTTGCGACGTATTCAGAGACCGCGCTGCGCAGGATCTGGGCCGCCGAGCGCTTCTCATGGTGGATGACCTCGCTGATGCACCGCTTTCCTGAGACCACCGGCTTCGATCGCCGGGTTCAGGTTGCCGAATTCAACTACCTGTCCGGGTCACGCGCAGCGTCGACCGCGCTTGCGGAAAACTACGTCGGTCTTCCGCATTGAAACCCGTGAAGCATTCGCACCATCACGTGTTACGCCGCAACTTGCTGCTTGCGGCGGGAGGTGCTGCGCTCGCGCCCCTACCGCTGCGCCCAGCGCACGCTCAGAAACGCTACGACCCGGGTGCGAGCGATACGGAAATCGCCATTGGCAACATCGTGCCTTACTCCGGGCCCGCCTCGGCTTACGGCGTCATCGGTCGTGCGCTCGGTGCTTACTTCGCCAAGCTCAATGCAGAGGGCGGCATCGGTGGTCGAAAAATCCGGTACGTCAGTGTTGATGACGGCTATAGCCCGCCGCGAACCGTTGAACAGGCACGCCGACTGGTTGAGCATGAGAAGGTGCTGCTCATTGCTCAGGTGCTGGGCACGGCGCCCAATGTTGCGATTCAGCGCTACCTGAACCAGCGTCGCGTGCCGCAATTGTTTGTGGCCACTGGCGCCACGCGATGGGGCGATCCCGCGCAGTATCCCTACACAATGGGCTGGCAGCCAAGCTATCAGTCGGAGGCCCGGGTTTACGCGCAGCACATTCTCGAGACGCGGCCAGCGGCCCGGGTTGCCGTGCTGCTGCAAAACGATGACTACGGTCGGGACTATCTGAAGGGTCTGCAGGATGGTCTGGGCGAGCGGGCCCAAAAGATGATCGTGGCGCAAAGCACCTATGAGGTGACCGATCCCACGATCGACAGCCAGCTGATTCGGCTCAAGGCATCGGGTGCCGATACATTTTTCAACATCACCACGCCGAAGTTTGCGGCGCAGGCGATCCGTAAGGCCGCCGAAATTGGCTGGCGTCCGCTGCATTATCTGAACAGCGTATCGAATGCGGTGGCATCCGTGATGCTGCCGGCCGGGGCTGATGCCGGAGTCGGCATTGTCTCGTCCAACTACATCAAAGACCCCACCGACCCGCAGTGGGTGGGCACTGCCGAACATGATGCGTGGCTTGACTGGATGCGACGCTGGCACACCGGCGGTGACGTTCGCGACAGCTTCAATGTGTATGCCTATTCGGTGGCCCAAACCATCGAACAGGTGCTGCGGCAGTGCGGTGACGACCTTACGCGGGACAACGTGATGCGCCAGGCTGCCAGCCTCGATTTCACGCTGCCGATGCTGCTGCCCGGCGTACGGGTTCGAACCTCAGCCGATGACTACTTTCCGATCGAAGCGCTGCAGCTGATGCGGTTCAGTGGTCGAAGCTGGGAACGCTTTGGAAAGATTTACGGCGTCTGACCTTTAAGCCTTACGCCTCGCGCATCATTCGCCAGAGATCGATCTTCATTGTGATGACGCAGCCGGCGATGATTGCGACGGTCGTGATCAGCGCGCCCAGCGACAGCGTGGAGAGCCCCGTCAGACCCTGCCCTACCGTGCAGCCAAGCGCTGTAACGCCGCCCGCGCCCATGAATACGCCACCCAGCAGGTGCCTGCGAAAATCGGTACCGTCAGGGAATACCTCTTCCCGCCAGCTGCGGGTGGCGAGCGCCCAGACGAGTGCCCCGGCCACCATGCCTATCGCCGTGGCAATGCCAAAGGTGATGTGGCGCGACTTGTCGCTCCAGAACATGAGCAGTTCCAGCGTGTAGGCAAAGGGCGCAACCAGCGATAACGATTCCGGTCGATTGGCCTGCGTGCCGATGTAAGCGGCCTCAAGCGTTTCAGGATGCTCTTCAACGAACCCAATGTGGCCGGTGACATACCAGCCGCCCACCACGATCAAGCCGATCAGCAGGCCACCTGCGATGGCGGACGGTTCGTCGCGCCAGATTTCGCGGCTGACAAGCGCTGCAAACACCAGCGCGAGCCCGATCAACGGTGGCAGCCAGCGGTTGAGCACGGCGGCGTCAGCGCCCATCCAGGTCGCAAACAGCGTCGGTAATTCCTGGCTGGTGCCCAGATCGATGACCACCTGATCCACGGTCGCGGTGCGCCAGACTCCAAACAGCCCCTTGAGGGTCATGTAGGCTGAAATGCCCACGACCAGAAACACCAGGACCGATTTGAGGTTGCCGCCGCCCAGACGAATCAGCGTTTTGCTGGTGCAGCCCGAGGCGAGCGTCATCCCGACGCCAAACAACAGGCCGCCCACCAGATGTGACAGCCAGGGCAGTCGATTACCCGAGTAAAGCGAGCGACTGGTGCTGACCAGGCCCGCGAGTTCGAGTGCCCAGACGCCCAGAATGGCGACGCCGATTGCCAGCAGCCACATCCGCATCCGGGTCCAGCTGCCGATATTCAGAATGTCGGAGATGGCTCCCAGCGTGCAGAAATGCGTGCGGGCGCCGACCAGACCGAAAGCAGTGCCCAGGCCGAAGCCCAGTGCGGCGATTGCGCCGACAGATATGATCGGGGTATCCATAAACGAGTGTCTTCTGCGATGAGGCGGGTGGAAGGCATCTTACCGGGACCAGGCCTGTCGCCGATTGCCTGACCCCTGTCGCCTCAGATGAACGGAGCTTCGAACCATGTTCGAAACAAGCATTGCAGGGAGCCTGCCCAAGCCTGGGTGGCTGGCCGAAACGGGAAAACTGTGGCCGCGCTGGCTCGCCGATGGGGAGGCGCTGGACCGCGCGAAAGCCGACGCCACGCTGCTGTGGCTGAAGCTTCAGGAGGATGCCGGCGTTGACGTGATTGGCGACGGCGAGCAGTCGCGTCAGCACTTCGTGCATGGCTTTCTTGAG
>VGHA01000070.1 GCA_016868375.1 Betaproteobacteria bacterium
TAGCAGCCCAACAACAAGTACCGGGGATAAGCCTGGCAACCGTCTATAGGAATCTTCGGATACTTGCCGACGAAGGTGAATTGGTTCAGGTCAAGCTGCCGGGAGAAAGCCCTCGCTACGAGCTATCCGGGCGAGAGCACCATCATCATTTCCAGTGTCGGTACTGCCAGCGCGCTTTCGAAGTCTACGGCTGCCCGGGCACGCTGGCCCACTTGGCACCGCCCGGTTTTCTTGTCGAGGATCACGAGGTAATCCTGTACGGTCAGTGCAGCGGCTGTATCCAAGTACCGCTCGAGTCGCGCCCGCGGCCGCAGGCCGGTTCGATAATTCCGCCGGGCAACAATTTGCAACCGTCGCGGTCTTAGCAGTTCGCCGGGCCATGTTCCCCGCTCTTCGCCGGCAGCTTGCGCGCTGGTCAGCGGGCCGCTGCCATGATGATGCTGGTGAACTCGGCCCGGATCGACAGCGCCATCGCGCGCGTTCTGCTTGCCGACATGGTGGACCACAGAGACGCAGCAGCCGACCGCATTCCGGATGCGCCTGGCGACCCCAATCATTGCCTGCTCAGCATCATTGATACGCACCTCGCCAACAGAGAAACTTGCCAGCGGGTCGATCACGATTGCGACGGGCTCTATTGATTGAAGCCACCCGATAAGCCGATCGACCTCCTCGCTGGCGACCACCACGTCATTGATGATCGCGCTCAGGCGAAAGCCAGTGCCGGACACATCGGCAACGAAGAAACGACGAAGAACCGTCGCCATCCTCCCGAGCATGCCGTTCGCCCCGATCACCTCGCGAAGCCGCGCGACGATCACCTCGCGACTGTCCTCGCCGCTGAAGTACACGACCGGCCCATGGCGCAAGACCCGGTGCCCGTAAAGCGTCTCTGCGCCGCCCGCCAGCGCCGCAAGCTCAAGCAGCATCAGCGCCGTCTTTCCGGTGCCTCCTGCCGCGGCTACGAGGCGAACATCCGCGAATAGCAAGTCCTCGACGAAGCACTCCGGGGCGGTCCTCGCGGCGCGCAGCTCATCCAAGGTGACAGCGGTCGGAGCCTCTACGTCGGGCTTGACCCCGAGGGCAACCTCAGCCTCGTGGATCGCAGTCCCTACCGCCTCGACAGCGAGACGGTAGTACGAGCTCGCCCAATCTTCCGGCGAGCGTTGTTCCTGAAAAAACCGATTCGCAGTACTTCCAGGATCTTGTCGCGCTTGCCACCCTGAGCGGCCAACTCCCGCGCCTCGTCCAGGAACTGGCGGCGCCAAATCTCCAACTCGGAAAACTCGCCCTCATCGAGGTGAATCTCGATGTAGTTGTCGAGGGCTAGGGTTTCGGGGTCTAGCGCATGAATACTGAAATCAATCGTATCCTGCAGTTGGCTAAGGTGCGGGGAGTCTTTTACATGAGGGCGCCCAGTCTGCGACGCTGCCGCCAGCTGTATTCAAGGCGCTTGTTGGCACCGAAGTGGCGCGCTCGCGCTCAGTCGCGCAAAAGGCTGGAATCGTCGCAGAGTAGGCCGTCGCCGATCAGACGGCGCGCAACGTCAAATAATCTAGCCTCGCCAAACGGGAGCCCGATCAGCTGAGCCGCTACAGGCATGCCGTTGCGATCATCGCTGATTGGAACAGTTAATACCGGCAGCCCCAGGTAGCTGAACGGCCGGGTCAGTCGGGTCAGCTGTGCGACTACCGAAAACACTCGGCTGCCTTGCTCCATGTCAGCTTCTATTCGGGTCGGTACTGGCACAGGCAGCGCGGGAAACACTAAAACGTCGGCGACATCGAACGCACTTTCGATGAATTGTGCGAGCAGTCGTGCCCGCAGGTTTATGGCCTCGACATAGCGGACTGCGGGCAGATGAAAGCCCGGCTCGGTGCGCGAGTAGACGGCCTGACTGTAGCGCTCTGGATGGCGCGACATCCAATCTCCGTGAATGGCGGCCGCCTCGACCTTCGAGATGATGTCACCCATTGCATACAGGGTATGAAGCTCAAGCGTTCTTTGGCGGGCCAGGGGGCCGAGCTCAGCCTCACACCGGGCGACAAACCGACTAAATGCCAACTGTACGTCTGGGCTTAGGTCACCATAGCCGCCGAGAATTGCGACTCGGGAAGTATCGGTTGGTCGTTCTGAGGCCTGCGCAGCCAGGCTAGAGGGCCGATCGATATTGGATGGGTCACGAGGATCGGCGCCGGTAACTGTATTAAACAGCAACTCGCAGTCGCCGATACTGGCCGCCAAAGGACCAATGCAGTCGAGCGAGAAAGCGCGCGGAAAGCAACCCGCTCGGCTGATCCGACCAAAGGTGGGCTTGAGTCCGGGCACACCATTGACCGCAGCCGGGATACGGATAGATCCGCCTGTGTCGGATCCTAAAGAGGCCGCAACAATACCTAGCCTGACAGCAACTGCGGACCCACTGGATGATCCACCACCGATGCGCGAGGGGTCGATGGCATTCGCGCAGTCGCCGAAGTGTGGATTGTGACCGGTGGGGCCAGCAATCATTTCGTTCAGGTTTAAAGCGCCAATGTCGACTGAACCCGCCTGCTCAAGTCGCGAAAGTACGGTTGCATTCAGATCAGGGCTTGCAAGATCGGCCGCGATACTGCCTACCGTTGGGGCGCGACCGACGCGCTCAAAACAGTCTTTATGAGCCAGGGGAATGCCGTGCAGGGGTCCGCGCCATCGACCCTGAGCGATTTCCTCGTCCAGCTTTTTCGCACTTGCCCGTGCTGTATCGTAAAAAATTTCTATGAATGCTCGATGAGCATGCTGAGCCTCTGTGGCGCGCCGCAGAGCCCGTTCGACCAACTCGCCCACGCTTAGCTCGCGGCGTCTAAGTGCTTCGCCAAGCCGAGCGATCAAGCCTGTCGCTGGTTTTCTGTTTTGAACACTTGAGTGGTACGCCTGAAACGGATCGGCCTTCGCAATCAATGTCGCACTGAAGTGACCGGGCTGATCCCAACCGGTTAGCTGCCCGCGAGCGGCCTGTCTGGCCGCTTGGTTAAGGCGCAAAACCTCGGCCGTAACCGCCTGGTCGTCACTTCGCGACCGTACTCCGTGCAACTCTTGGAGGTCCCGTGATGCATTCATGTTCTTGCTTGAATCGTTCACGATCAGAGAATCTCAGACAGGCGATGACGGTGGGGTAGCCAGTGCACCGCTGATACCAAGGGCGTCGATTTCGTCATTGCTAAGACCGTGCTCGGTGAGTACCTCTCGCGTGTGCTCGCCAAACCCCGGAGCGGGACGTACGTCGCCGTGTGTTGTGCGTCCGAGCGCGCTGGCAAGCGCCCGATAGCTGCCGACGCTACCTGAGAACGTTTTTATGGCGCCGAGGGCCTGTACCTGCTCAAACTCAAACATGTCTTCGATGCCGCGAACCCGCGCACAGGGAACCTCGTCGCCAAATTGATGTTCCCAAGTGGCCGCGTCGTATTTCATCAGTGCAGCCCTGAGCTTGGGAATCAGTTCGTCAGCGTGTTGTGCGCGCTGGCGAACACTTGCATAACGCGGGTCATCTGCGAGATCGTGGAGACCGGTGGTGCGACACAGCGACTGCCAGAAGTGCGGTGTGTTGGCCGAAAGGTAAATGTGGCCATTTGCCGTCGGATGAATCCCCGTTATGCCGCCTGAGCGCATGTCTCGTGCTAAGTCGCGAGGCTCGCCATCAGCCCATACCAGCCGTGCAGACTGCATGGCAAGCGCCGCGTGCAAAAGCGACATTGAAATTTCGGAGCCCCTCTCGGTGCGCTCGCGCTCGACGAGGGCGGCGCTCACCTGCAGGGCGAGCAAGGCGGCAGCATAGTAGTCGACGACTGATCCGAAAACAATCTGCGGCTCCTGCAAGGAGCCCTGAGCAGCACAAATACCGGTCATGCTTTGCAGCACCTGGTCATACCCTGCACGATCCCTTAGGGGACCACGGTCCCCGTACCCCGATAGAGAACAGTAAATAAGCCGTGGATTGCGCTCGCTCAGCCGCGGGTAGTCAATGCCCAGGCGCGGCGCGACTGATGGGCGGAAGTTATGCACCACCACGTCCGCCTGTTCGGTCATGCGCCGGAAGAGTTCAAGACCGTTGGGGTTCTTGAGGTTGATGACCACACCGCGCTTGCCACGGTTGACACCTACGAATGCGCGGCTGTGATCGACCATAGTCGATGGGTATTTGCGCAGGTTGTCGCCCTCGGGTGGCTCAATCTTAATGACCTCGGCACCCAGGTCAGCCAACAGCGTGCACCCGTAGGGCCCAGCAATATAAGCGCTCAGGTCGAGGACTCTTACACCGCCGAGCGGGCCAGTATCCGCGGTCGTGGCTCGCTTCACTTTTGACGCAGGCCCGCGGCGTCGACCGTTTTTCGCCACAGGGAGATGTCACGGCGCAGGAGTTCAGTCAACTCGTTGGGGCTTGAAGGCGCCGGGGCAGCGCCTGCATTTTTGAGAAATGCGATGAACTCAGCATCTTGAAGAATTTCTCGAACTAGGCCGTTGAGACGGTTGCGGATGTCACCAGGAAGCCCTGCTGGACCAAACAGGCCCCACCACACGTCGACGACGTAATCGATACCAGATTCTCTAACCGTTGGTACGTTGGGCGCATCGGCCGAGCGCTGGGCCGATGTAACCGCCAGCATAGGCAGCTTTTCAGTGACCGTGCCCCGTATGGACGGGATGGTTGTGACCACGAGGTCAAGCCGGCCGCCCACCAGATCAAGCTGAGCCGGTGCGATACCCTTGTAATTTACCCCGGTCATGCGTATGCCTGTGACCAGATTGAATAACTCGGTAGCAAGTTGCGTGCTGTCGCCCAGCCCGGCGCTGCCATACGTCATTTTTTCAGGATTGGCCTTCGCATAGCCGACGAGTTCAGGAATCGTCTTGGCTGGAAACCCTTCGCGTACTATGAAGACAAAAGGCGCTGCAGCCACGCGGGCTATGCCATCGAATGCGGTATTTGCATCGTAAGGGGTCTGCTGAACAGCAGCCGTTGTCCCCAGCGAGCCAGATACGAACATCAGGGTGTAGCCATCTGCCGGCGAACGGGCCACGTGGCTCGCGCCGACCACGGAACCGGCGCCCGCGCGATTTTCAACGGTGACCGGTTGACCCAGTCGCGTGCTCAGGCGTTGCGCTAGAGCACGGCCGATGACGTCGTTGCTTCCGCCAGGTGCGAAAGGGATGACAAGACTGATCTGTTTCGTGGGCCAGCGATCAGTGCCCTGGGCTATGGCAGCGGATGCAAAAACAGTGCTACCGACAAAAAGGGCCGAGGCTATAGCCATCCGGCGGTTTACTTTCAACAAGAAGGACATGATCAACCTCCTCTCATTACCCAAAGGGGATTTTTGGTTTACAGCGTTGAACGCTTGGACTGACGTGCTTCAAGCCGCTCAAGTTCGGTGCAAATGGCGGCCCGCGTCATAACATCTGCATACTGACGATCCATATCGAACAGACTGATCGCATGCGAGATCGGAATTCGGTCGAATACACAGTCCTGCGCAACGACAGTCCGAAAGTTGTGTGAAGATGCATCGTACACGGTCGCCCTCACACAGTTAGAGGTCGAGCCTCCGCAGACGATCACTGTATCAATGCGTCGATCAATCAGTAGGCCTAGCAAGGGCGTACCGAAAAAGGCTGACGGTTTCTTTTTGACAAAGACGATCTCGCTGGCGGTGGGTTCCAGTTCGGATATCAACTGGCTGCCGGCGGTGTCTTCGAGAACCCAGTGTGGCGATTGAAGCAATACGCGCTTTCGGCCGTAGACGCCGATATCGGCACCGTCCGCGCGCAACACGAAGCGCGTAAAAAAAACCGGAATCGACGCACGCCGCGCGACCTTCAACAACTGTAATGTTTCATCGACCGCCTGCCAGCCGGCCACCCCGCAACTTGACGGCCATTCGCCCGCCCCATCACGTTCGCCGACCATGTAGCGTTGCATGTCGATTACGACAATGGCAGGTCGTTCGCCGAAACCGATGCGCTGACCAAAACGGGCACGGCTGAGGACTTTTCGGTCCTCGTCGGTCAGGAATACGTCCCAGGGGTTTGAGCTCAAAGAGCGCTTTCGCAGAATCAGTGAGGGGCGAGGCAAGCCAACAGGCGGCGCGCATCCAGCCAGTGTGCCTCATCCACCAGGCGGCCCTTGAAATTGATTGCGCCGGTACCCGCTGAACGGGCCTCTTCGTACGCCTGAATAAGGGCCCGTGCGTCTTCGATTTCATCTGTACTGGGCAGAAAACTCGAATTACACATGGCAACCTGACTTGGATGAATGCAACTTTTGCCTCGAAAGCCTAAGGCTCGGGCTTCGGCACAATCGGCGGCAAAGCCCGCTGAATCGCTGAAGTCGGGATAGGCACTGTCGAGCGCATCGATGCCACACTCAGCCGCTGCCAATACCAGTTGCAGTCGAATAGACCTGAGGATGTCGGGTCGACTGGCGGTGCCTGTGCTGGCTTTCAAATCGCCCATTCCAAACTGTAACGCGACCACGCGGGGCGAGGACTGACAGATCTCGACCGCCAGTCGAATGCCTCGGGCTGACTCAAAAGTGGGCATCAGGCGTATCGAGCCGGGCGCTATCTCATACTCGTGCTCAAGATGCGTGAGCACGTCATCAGCAAATTGTAGGTCGCGTGCAGATTCGACCTTGGGGATATTCACCACATTGGGTTGGGCAGGCGCTGTTGACATCAGGTCTGCGAGCAGCAGTCCGCTGTCTCGGCTGTTGACGCGAACCACGATTTCACGGTCGCGGCAGTCTGCATCGTCCAGAAATGCCCTCACTTCAGCCCGCGCATGAGCTTTTTGTGCGAGGGGTACTGCGTCCTCCAGGTCGAGCGACAGAGAATCGGCCTGCGAGCGCAGCGCTTTGCGCATCAGCTCGGGTTTATTTCCCGGAACGAAAAGTTTGCTGCGACGGAGGGCCCGCATAGTGTCACCTAAGAGTCAGAGGGCCTCAATATACTAGCTGGGTCCATTGTATGCACGGTGGAGTCATCGGCTCAATTCTGTCCTTGCTGGGCGTGATCGAATCAACCCGTGAGCGCTCCATGAAGGGTCCGCGCTATCGAATCGATGTCCTCGATAACTTCGATCACGATCAGTTTTGATCTCGAGGAACCTACGAGACCGGGGAGGCAGCTTTGGGTGAAGGCGAATCGACGAGGCTCACCTCGAGCCCGCGATCACGACCAGCCTGGCGCTAGGCAGGCGTAAAACGGCGCATGGAAAACGGTGCGAAAATTTCCAGCAAGGCGAATCTTCGCGGAGCGTGCGTTCAGACCCGGACGCTAGGCAGCGCCTCAGGGACAAAGATGTCCTCGACGGCTATTCGCCTGGCAGTCACGCCCTGTTCCCATGCATATCGGATGAACGTACTAAGGGTAGCTTCGTCTGTCTCGACGCTGTAGGGCCAGAAGTCAGGGCCCATGATTTGACGGGACTGCGCTGCAAAGTCTGATACCCAGGGTAGCGGGACCGACGAGGCGGTGATGTTGGCAACGCGTGCAAGGTTGCGGCGCTTCGCTTCTTCGAAGCCACGCATCAGATTGCCTATGACCCAGCGATTATTTTCGTAGACCTCGCGCCTGATCGCGATGACATGCATGATGGATAGGCAATGAAGCATGCGCTGGAAGCCTTTGTATTTACAAGTACCGACCGTCGGCAACGACGGTGAGCGTGGCGTGATTCGGTCATGGCTGATGTTCGCGGCTGGAGGGCGCGACATATGGCCGGCTTTCCCGTCCTCAGACTACTCCACGAGCTCCGTCCCCGATGACGCCCCATCCCCGTTCGCCGCGGATAGCTAGTGTCCGTCTCGGGCTAGGCATCGCAGGTTCCCATGTTCCGACTGCCGACGTTCAGGTCCACAGGTGGCATTCTCCACCCCTGGCGGCTTCGAACGGCGGGCAAGGGAAGCACCCCGTCGCCGAATGCGGCACAGGCAAGGCGAGCAGGGAATCGATCGGCATGCGAGGCCGCAGGGACGATCCGCGGACTCGGATTATCAGGCCGACAAGGCCATCTCGATACAGTCTCCGTTGACGGAGCACCATCGCACCAAGACAATCCGCGCGATGACCGAAGTCTGCGCTGTTGGGAAGTCATCTATCTTTGAAGGGCGCCAGACACCCGCCCCGCAGGCGGTAGATCTCAATGTTACCGATGGCAGCTTCGTTGCCCTCGTGGGGCCTTCCGGCTGCGGCAAATCCACTTTGCTGAACGTCATCGCAGGCTTAGTACGCTCCTCCCAGGGCTACATCACGAACGGTGGCGCCGGATCGAATCGATCAATACAAGGGCCAGGTGCATGGCCCAGCGAGACACTCTTCTGCCGCGCTCGATACTCAGCTGACGGTATCCGTACCGAAATTGTTGCTGTCCTTTTCTGAGGGGAGTGGAAAGACCCTAGTTTTCGCCGCGTATGAAGTGGCCCAGTTGATTACTCTAACTGATCAGATCATCGTGTTTTCGGGCAGGCCCGGGTGCATCCGACCGGGTGAGTCCAGCTCACCCCCACGACCGCGAAATGCCATCGGTGAACAATTTTCATCGGACTTTCTGGTCTTCTATCAGCGCCTGTGGGCTTTGCTGGCGCCTGACATCGAATCGGCAGTGACGGAGGGGCAACATGAGTGGCGTGCATGGCGATTCGCTTCCCGCGTTGCGTTCGGGATCGCGACGAGCTGGGGGTTTGCGCTTGCCCAACTTGCGCTCACGGCGCTGTTGCTGTTGGTCTGGCAGAGGATGTCGGGCCGGTTGATTGATCCGTTCTACATCAGTTCGCCCTGAGACATTGGTGCGAAGCTCATGGTGTGGGCGATTGATGGAACGCTTACTCACGCCTTGGCCTACACCATGTAAGCCATGGCGCTGGGGTTCCTCCTCGGGGGCGTTTTGGGTTTTTCAGGCGAGTTTTTGCTTGGGCGCTCGCCCATCCTGTCGTGGCTATTCGACCCATTCATTACTGCGATTTACTGTATGCCCAAGATTGCGCTGGCCTCCTTGCTGATCATGTGGTTCGGGATCGGTATCGCCTCGAATATCGTAATAGCCGCGCTCATCGTGTTTTTCTTTGTGTTTCTGGACACATTCGAAGGGGGCGCGATATTCGACAGAACCACCTGGGTGCGGTTCGCATCATGGGGGTCGGGCGCTGGTAAGAGCTTCCGTATGTAATCATTCCGTCGGCATCATCGTGGGGGCTGACCGGTCTTAACATGTCCGTTCCTTATGCCCTCATCGGCGCGGTGGTCGGCGAACTCATCTCATTCAATCGCAGCATCGGATTTCTCATCGGTCAGGCCTCGGGTCTGTTTGATACGGCTGGGGTTTTCGCAGGGCTAGGGGTATTGGTCACTACCGGAATCGTTCTCAACGCGCGACTTAAGATGCTAGAGAAGCGCACTTTGCGCTGGAAGGCGGGTTCATGAAGTGTGATTTGCGAATCGATAATGCCTGCATCATCGATGGCACCGGATCGCCTCGTTTCATGGGTAGTGTCGCGGTGTCCGGTGGGCGGATCGTGTCATGCAGTCCCGACGTAGTGCACGCCGCCAGCCAGGTCGTGGATGCGCAAGGCTTGGTGCTTGCCCCGGGTTTTGTTGATATTCATACCCACTACGATGCGCAGGTGCTGTGGGATCCTTTTCTCACCATCTCACCGTGGCATGGTGTGACCACCGCAGTTATGGGCGCCTGTGGCTTCGGTATTGCGCCGACTCGGCCCTCGGGTCGCCAACTGATCCTCAGAACGCTCGAGCGAGTGGAGGCGATGAGCATTTCCGCCCTGCAGGCTGGTCTTGGAGACGACTGGCCCTTCGAAAGTTTTGCGCAGTACCTCGATACGATCGAGACTCGAGGTACCGCCATTAATGTTGGCGTGATGGTTGGGCATACGCCTGTGCGGCTTTTTGTCATGGGCGAGGAGGCGGTTGAGCGCGCAGCGACCGAGTCAGAGATTACCCAGATGCAATCCTTGGTTTTCGAGGCGATGCAAGCGGGCGCCCTCGGGTTCGCCACGTCGGTTTCCACCGTGCACTACGGATTCGATGGCAAGCCGGTGCCCAGTCGCCTGGCTGAGCGGGAGGAAATGCTCGCGATGGCGCGGGCTGTGCGCGACGCGGGACACGGCATCATCCATTACAACGTTGCGCGTGAAAGCAAGTTTGACGACTATGTCGCAATGCACGAGGCCAGTGGTGCCACCGTGTGCTGGACCGCTGTGCTCGCGGGGCAACTAGGACCCTGGCGCCACCGCGAGGTTCTGGCGCGTAATGACGCGCTACGAGCCCGCGGACTGCCCATCTTTCCCCAGGTGGCGTGCCGGCCCATTGTCAGTGAATTCAGCTTTGAATCACCGGTTATCTTTGACACCTGGGCGTTGTTTGATCCAGTCAGGCGTTGCGCAGACCAATCGGCTCTGATTCGCGTTTACTCTGATCCGGAGTTCCGTGCCAAATTTTCCCGTGAGTTGGCGGGGCTGGGCGGTCACGACCGGTTTTTCTCTGGCGGCGCGGATGAGGGTCGAATGCGCCGGGCGAGCCTACTCATGACCGAGCTGTCGAACAGTGAAACGCATTCACAGTGGGCGGGACGAAAGCTTGTGGACCTTGCTCGCGAGCAGCGCCGTGAATTCACCGACCTTATGCTCGATATTGCATTGCAGTCGGGGCTCAAAGCCCGGTTCAGAACGCCACTGGCGAACTTTCAGGATGACGAGGTGCAGGAAATTCTGTCGCATCCCGACGTGGTGTTGGGCCTGGGTGACGGTGGCGCGCACCTGTCCCAGTTGTGCGATGCCTGCTACCCGACGCATCTGCTGGGGCACTGGGTACGAGAGCGTAAGGCATTCACGCTAGAACAGGCCGTTCATATGCTGAGCGGGCGGACTGCGGCGGTTTTTGAGATAGCAGGCCGAGGACGGATTGCTCCTGGCTTCGCTGCCGATTTGGTTTTGTTTGATCCTGATCGTGTCGCTGCGGGCCCACTCGAGCGGGTCTGTGATCTTCCGGCCCGTGCCGACCGCCTCATTTCGAAGCCGCAGGGCGTCGAGCAGGTATGGGTAAACGGACAGGCCTTGCCCGCGCCTGGGCATTTGCCCGAAGCAGGGTGGCGGCTTCCGGGTCAATTGATACGCGGCGTACGTCATGGACCGGGAATCAATTTAACGGAGCTGCGTTCATGAATTCTGACCTACATCAGCGCCTGGTTCTGTAGGGGCTTTCCTGCGGTCACCACCTCAAGCGCTGCGCTGGGGACTCCAGGTGCGGCGGTCAGTCGGGCTAAACCCAGGATAACGAGTCTTCATTCGACCTCACGTTCCTGGCTTTGGAGAGCCGAAGACTTTGCCCACCACAGGCTCGGTCGCCGGAGCTCGGGTAGTTGCCGCAGCGCCGCGGGCAGCCTTTCGCCGCTGGCGATCATGGGCAGCAGTTCTGACCAGATTGCTTCGGTGTGACTTCGAGGAGGTCGATGCCCGGGTCAGCTACTTCGGTGTGCTCACAGCCAAGAGCGTGCTCTACAGCGTACCCTCGCGGCTGGCCGGTCATCGGCTGAAGGTGCGGCTGCACAGCGCGCACCTGGAAGCGTGGCTGGGCGGGGTGAAGGTATTCCAGTGCGAGCGACTGCACGCCAGCGCTGCGGACCGTCACCCCCGCAAGATCGACTGGCGCCACATGCTGCCCAGCCTGAAGCGCAAGCCCGGCGCCTTCGCGCGCTGGGTGCTGCGCGACGCGATGTTCCCGTGCAGCGAGTACGCCCAGACTTGGCAGCACATCAGCGCCAGGCTGCCCGAGCGGCAGGCGTGCAGGTTGATGGTGGACCTGCTGGACCTGGCCGACCGGGCTGGCGCCGTAGCCGAACTGGCCCAGGTGCTCGATGCCTTGCTAGCCAAGGGCGAGTTGCCCGACGTCGACGCGCTGCGAGACCGCTTCGCACCCTGGCAGCCGGCGATGCCGGCCGTGGCGGTGGAGTTGCCCGCGACCTTGGTGTACGACGAGTTGCTGGAGTCAGCATGAGCGGCGCCGCGACGACCGCGAACACTGTGGACGCCAGCGGTGCTGGCGCTGCGGTGCCGATCATGCTGACCGAGCTGCGGCTGCCCACCATGAAGCGGCTGTGGGCCGACTTGGCGGCGCAGTCCAACCGCGAAGGCTGGCCGGTCGAACGCTTGCTGCACACGCTGCTGGGCCACGAGATGGCCGAGCGCGAGACGCGTCGCCTGGCCAGGGCGGGTGCCGACAGCGGCTTGCCGCCGGGCAAGAGCCTGGCGGAGTTTGACTTCGCTGCGGTGCCAGCGGTGCCTAAGGCGCATGTGATGGCGCTGGCCGAGGCCGACTCGTGGATCAACCAGGGCACAACCTGCTGGCCTTCGGCCTTCCGGGCACCGGCAAGACGCACCTGCTCGCCGGCATCGGACATGCGCTGATCGACCGAGGGCTGAAGGTGCTGTTCGTGCGCACAGGCGAGCTAATACAGCGGCTGCAGGCCGCCCGGCGGGATCTGCGGCTGCCGGCCGAACTGGCCAAGCTCGACCGCTTCGACCTCATCGTGCTGGACGACTTCAGCTATGCCCGGCGCGATCAGGCCGAGACCTCCGTGCTGTTCGAGTTGATCGCCGAGCGCTACGAGCGCAAGAGCATCGCAATCACGGCCAACGCGCCGTTCTCGGCATGGGATGACGTGTTCCCGGACAAGGCCATGACGGTGGCCGCCGTGGACCGCCTGGTCCACCACTCGACCATCCTGGAGATGAACGTGGACAGCTACCGACGCCGCGCTGCGTTGCCGGCTCGCCGGCACCACAGCGTAACCCCAACCTCACAGCGCGCTAGACTGGAAAACTCCAACGAATTTCGCTCGGCAGACGGAGCTCAAACACGGTCTGTCGGACAGCAAGGAGCCGGAAATTCCTACTTCTGAGCGGTAAGGAAACCGGGTCAGGGTCACTGCAGATGCCCGCTGCGCCTGATTTTCAGCGCGCACAACCCCAGAAAATTGGTCAATTTTCAACGCGCAGCAACAATGAGGCGCAATCTGATGCAGCAGGTCATTCTGGAGCGTTGCGATGACTGCGCAAGTCGGTGAAACGCTCTGGACCGAGGGCAAGTCCTACCAGATGTTCAGCGAGCCGCTGAGGGTCTGGTTTACGCTTTCAGGCTCACCCTCTCCGTTCCTGGCGAGTTCCACCGACTGCTGGCGCGGGTAAACCCCAGTCGCGCCAGCGCGCCGGCCTGGCTACCCTCGGCCTCGGCCTCGGGGTCGCGGTCGGCCGGGGCGAAGCGTCTGGGCGCACCGAGGGACCGGCCGAGGGCACGCCAAGATGTGCCGCAATCAAGCCACGGCGAGGAGACAGTCACCCATGATCCCGAAGATCGAGCAGGGTTTCGAAGGCAGGCGCCGCGGGTGTTTGACCGCATTGGCCGCCGCAGCGGTGGGAGCTCACTGGGGCGCCCGGGCCCAGGCGGCCTGGCCGCAGCGGCAGGTCAGGATCATCGTGCCCTTCCCGCCAGGGGTGGGGGTGGACGTGGCGCTACGCATCATTGCGCCCCGTCTCAGCGAGCGGATCGGGCAGTCCTTCGTCGTTGAGAACAAGCCTGGCGCCGGCGCCAACATCGGCATCGAGCACGCGGCACGCGCCGGTGGCGACGGCTACACCCTGCTCGGCACGGCCAGCAACTTCACGGCCAACCCGAGCCTGTACAGCAAGGTCAACTACGACCCGCTGAAGGACTTCCTGCCCGTGGCCGGGCTGATCCGCACGCCATCCGTGCTGGTGGTCGCGGCCGATTCGCCGGTACGGACGTTGGACGACCTGGTGGCGGGCGCACGCGTCAAGCCGGGAGGCCTGAACTATGCGTCCGGCGGCAGCGGCTCGCTCGCGCATTTCGCGGGCGAGTTGTTCCGCACCGCGATGGGCATCGAAGCCGTGCACGTGCCCTACAAGGGCGGGCCCGACATCATCAACTCGCTCGTGGGCAGGCATACGGAGTACGCCTTCCCGGTACTGGTGAGCGCGCTGGCGCACATCAAGTCCGGCCGGCTGCGCGCGCTGGCCGTAACGGCGCGCCAGCGCAGCACCCACCTGCCCGAGGTGCCGACCATGTACGAGTCCACGCGCTCGGGCTTCGACATCGAGTCCGAGAACGGCATCGTCGTGCCGGCGGGCACACCGGCGGAGATCGTCAACCGCCTCAGCGTCGAGATCGGCCGCATCCTGCGCGAGCCTGCCATCGCCAACCAGTTCCTCGGCAGTGGCTTCGAGATCGTCGGGAGCACGCCGCAGGAGTATGGCGAGCGCCTGCGCGCCGAGGTGGCGCTGTACGCGAAGGTAGTGAAGATCTCCGGCGCGAAGGCCGATTGACGCGACCCCGGACAACAGCGATGAGCATGCAAGACAGCGGCCCACCGGGCCCGGCGGGGCCCCGTATCGACCTGACGCGCGAGACGTCCACGCCCTGGTGGCCTCCCAGCCCGCCGGCGCGTGAGAAGGGCCCCAACGTTGTCATCATCTACATGGACGACATGGGGTTCTCGGACCCGGGCTGCTTCGGCGGCGAGATCGACACCCCGCACCTCGACGAGCTGGCCGCGCGCGGGTTGCGCTTCAACCACTACACGACGCACCCGATCTGCTCGGCAGCGCGCGCGGCTATGTTGACGGGGATGAACGCGCACGCGGTCGGCACGGGCTGGCTGGCGAACAACCATGCAGGCTTCCCGGGCTACAGCGGCGAGCTGGCGCTGGATGCCGCCACGCTGGCCGAGACATTGCGCGCCGGCGGCTACGCCACCATCGCCGTGGGCAAATGGCACAACACGCCCACGCCTCAGACCACGGCCGCCGGCCCGCGCCAATCCTGGCCGACGAGCCGCGGCTTCGACCATTTCTACGGCTTCATGGAGGGCGAGGCGCACTTCTTCTTCCCGGCCCACCTGATGAAGGGCACGGAACTGGTGCCGGTGGACCTGTACCCGCGCGACTACTACACCACCGATGACTGGACTGACCAGTCGATCCGCTTCCTGAAGGAGTTGCGCGCCACGGCGCCGCGCAAGCCCTTCTTGCTGTACCTGGCGCAGAATGCGGTGCACGGCCCGCTGCAGGCCAAGCCGGGGGACCTGGCGAAGTACAGCGGCCGCTACGATGCCGGCTGGACGGTGGCGCGCGAGGCGCGGCTGCGCCGCCAGATCGACCTGGGCCTGGTGCCGCCAGGTACGCGGCTTCCCGCCTCCGACCCGCGCGTGCCACGCTGGGAAGACACCGATCCCGCCGACCGGCCCCTGCTGGCGCGGCACATGGAGGCCTACGCGGCGATGCTAGACTGCGTGGACCAGAACGTGGGGCGGCTCATCGCCTTCCTGCGTCAGATCGGCGAGCTCGACCACACGCTCATCCTGTTCGCCTCCGACAACGGCGGCACCGACGCCGGCGGCACGGTGGGGATGTACAACAACTACCGCCGCTTCATGGGCCTGCCGATGCCCCCGATCGAGTCCGAGCGCGCGAACGCGCGCGACCTCGGCGGCCCGCGCAGCGCATCGCTCTACCCCACGGCCTGGGGCGAGGTATCGAACACGCCCTTCCCCTCTTTCAAGACCTACACGGGCGGCGGCGGACGACGGGTATCCCTGGTCGTCTCCTGGCCGGCGGGCATTGCGGCGCGCGGCGAGATCCGCAGCCAGTTCGCTCACGTCATCGACGTGATGCCGACGCTGCTGGAGCTTTGTGGGGTGCCGGCGCTGGCCGAGGTCAACGGCCGGCCGGCCCGCCCGATTCAGGGCGCGAGCTTCGCGTCGGCGCTATTCGACGCGAAGGCCGCCCCGGCGCGGGGCGAACAGTATTACGAGTGCTGGTCGAACCGGGCCTACTATCGCGACGGCTGGCTCGCGCGCTCGCTGCAGAAGCGCGGCGAGCCGATCGACCTTGACAACTGGACCCTGCACCACCTCGAAACCGATTTCTCCGAGGCGGTCGATGTGGCAGAGCGGCACCCCGAACGCCTCGCATCTCTGAAGGCCGCCTTCGATGCCGCTGCGTGGCAGCACCTGGCCTACCCGTTGGACAACCGGGACCGGCGCGGCAAGTTCACCGACGCGGCGCCGGACCCGAGCGATCGCTGGGACCACCCGCGCACCTACCTGCCCGGCATGCAGACCGTGCACCGGGCCGATGTGTTCCCGTTGATCGCCAACCGCAGCTACCGCATCGCTGTGCGCTTCGTTCAGCGCTGCGGGGATCGTGGCATCCTTTGGGCCATCGGAGAGCCCAACGGGGGCATCGTCGTGTGGACCGAGGACGACCGCCTGCACGCCTACTACAACGCCTTCGGCGATCACGCATCGCTGACCCTGCCCAGCCTGCCCGCCGGCGCACACGAGGCAGTATTCGACTACGAGGTTACGGCGCCGGGCCGCGGGCGAGGCCGGCTGCTGCTGGACGGCGTCGAGGCTGCGCCCTTTGCCGAGATGTCGCCGCCGATGGTACCCTACGGCATCTTCGAGGGCCTGGATGTGGGGCTGGACCGACGCGGCCCCGTGCACTGGGACCTGTACGAGCGCCATGGGGCCTTTCCGTTCACCGGTGAGATCGTTGATGTGGTCATCACCCCGGGCCGGCGCGCCGTAACCGCTCTCTGAGCGGCGTTCTTGCTAAGCGGCTAGCGATTCGACAGGCGAGCGCAGACGCTGATGAGCGAAGTGCTGCTTCCACAGGCGAGGGGTGAGCAGCGCCATCGAGGCGGCTGCTGCTCTGGGCACCAAGCGGACCAAGGTCGTCGGGGTCGATAGCGGCGAAAGGCTGATGACCGATAAGTTCGCGCAAGTGTGCCGTCTGGTCGCGCCCTATGGTCTGACCATCGATATCGAGTTCGTCTCCTTTCTCGGCATCCGAAGCCTTGAGGCAGCCCTGCGGGTGGTGCGATCAGCGGCGCAACCCAAGGGCAACCTGCTGGTCGATGCGCTGCACTTGTCGCGCTCCGGGGGAACCCCCCAGGATGTTGCGGCCTTGAACGGCGGCGATATGGGCTACATCCAGCTCTGCGATGCGGGGCCTGCTGTTCCGGGTGATGATCAGGGCAAGATGCTTGAAGCCCGAGGCCGCAGGCTGGCGCCGGGTGACGGTGTCTTGCCGCTGACCGCTCTGCTGCGCGCAGTACCGGCGAATTTTCCGATCAGCCTGGAGGTACCGATGGCGGGCTGGCTGCTGCCTGCTGAACGGGCGAAGCGGGCCATTGAGGGCCTGAAAATGGTGATGGCAGGAGCAAACGAATGACACGACTGAGAATGGCTGTGCTCGGCGCCGGGCTCATCGGCCGGCGCCATATTGACACCATCCTGGCCTGCCCAGGCGAGGCGGAGCTTGTCGGTGTTGCCGATCCGGTCGCGCAGGCCAATAGCTTTCCCCAAGCAAAGGCGCCGTTTTTCAAGACAACTGAAGCGTTACTGGACCGGGTCAAGCCGGAGGCGGTGGTGATCGCTACCCCCAACCAATTGCACGCGCCACAAGGCATCGATTGCGCGCGCCGCGGTATTCACTTCATCGCCGAAAAGCCGGTGACCGAATCTCTTGAAAGTGCGGCCGACCTGCTGCGCGCGGTGCGCGAATCCGGCGTCAAGACGCTTACCGGCCATCATCGCCGCTATTTGCCAGCGATTCGCCATGCCCACCAGATTCTGGATGAGGGGCGCATCGGACGGCTGGTAGGTGTCTCGGTGATCTGGGCGACGCGCAAGCCTGATCACTATTTCGACGCGACCTGGCGCAAGGAGCCGGGCGGTGGGCCGATCTTGATCAATCTGATCCACGAGATCGATCTCTTGCGCCATCTTGCCGGGGAGATTGACAGCATCACGGGCCTAGTGAGCAGCGGCGTGCGCAGCTTTGCGGTCGAGGACACATCCGGCGCGGTGATCCGCTTTGCCGGGGGCGCCCTTGGCACCGTTTTGTGTACCGATACCGGCCTGTCGCCCTGGACCATTGAGCAGGGGACAGCCGAGAACCCGGCGTTCGCCTTCACGGCAGAGAACAGCTACCGTTTTATTGGCACTGAGGGCAGCCTCGAATTGCCTAATCTCAAGCTTTGGTCGGCGCGTGATCCGCAACACATGGCTTGGGACAAACCGCTCGCCAGCACCCCGATCAAGGTCGCCGACAGCGACCCCTATATCGAGCAATTGAAGCATTTCCGGCGCGTCATTCAAGAGGGCGAAGCCCCCCTCATCTCTGCCGAAGACGGTGCGCGCACGCTGGCCGCGACGCTCGCTCTCACGCAAGCCGGAAGTACCCAGCGCCCGGTCGAGCTTGCCGCTGCGTTCCGCGCGCTGGGCTAGCTGGCCAGCGCGCGGGTATTTTTACCAATAGCGGCTCGAGGGGCAATATAAGCCTAGTTGTGCGCAGTCAAACCGGGACCAGCGAGCGGGAGGATGGCCAAATCGTGCGGCGTAACGCAGCCTGGGGCGAATAGATTTTTCTATCCGTTGCCTGAACAACATGAAAGGGCTCCGAGCATGAGAATCCACCTGCTGGTCGCGTCCGTGATACTGGCTTTGGCCGGTGCCGCGCAGGGCCAGACGTACCCGAATAAGCCGGTGAAGATGCTGGTCGGCTTCGCGCCGGGCGGTTCCGCGGACCTGTCCGCGCGCGCCGTGTCCGACGGCCTCGCCGCCGCGCTGGGCAAGCCGGTGGTCGTGGAGAATCGGCCCGGTGCCGGGAGCACGACGGCGCCGCAGCAAACGGATGCGTACTCCAACAACAACACGCCGGCAGACCCGGCAGACGATCAGAGCGGCAGGGTAGCGCTGGACGGA
>VGHA01000071.1 GCA_016868375.1 Betaproteobacteria bacterium
TTCCAGCGATTACCTGGTTGTGATGAAAGGCGAGATCGACATGGAGTTGGACGATGGCGTTGAGGTGCACCTGAAGGCAGGCGACGTGATGGTTCAGCGGGGCACCATTCACAACTGGATCAACCGCGGCACCGAAACCTGCGTGATCGCGGTCATTCTGATTCACGCCAAGCCGGTGGAGGCTGGCGGCAATACGCTGCACGCAGTAGGCTGAAGCGGCCTCGCGCGGCGCGCACCCGCGGGTAGCGCCGCAAAAGCCGCTACGCCTGTCGGCCAAGTGCTGCGTTCACGCGCGGCATTACCTGTTCGGCCATGAGCACCATGGATCGACGCGCCAGAGCGGGATCGGCCCAATCAAGTCCGGCGTATACCAGTTCGCCGAAGCCACCCAGCTTTCCGTGAAGGGCAACAATGCGGTCAACGACTTCGTTGACGCCGCCCGCGATCACCAGTTCGTTCAACATGTCGTCCAGGGGCACCGGCTGCTCGGGCGTCTTGCCGTCATGCGTGAACACCGCGTCGCGTTTGCCCTTGCGAAGCTTGTAGCCAAGGTTGCGGTAGTAAAACCGGTACGGGCTCTGCTCGGACTCGCGGCCGTAGTGGCGAGCGGTTTTCTCATCGTCATGGACCATGATCGTGCGCGCCACCCGCCAGTCGCTGCGCTTCGCGGTCTGTCCCACATTGCGCTTGCCCTGGCTGTAGTTGTCCCAATGGGACGGCAGCCAGGTATCGAACAGGAAATTGGCGGACATCGGATGAAAATCTTTTTCGCCCATCGCGATCACACCCTTTGAGTAGGGCGCCACCACGGTCCCGACAATTTCCGGTCGCGGGGTTTGATAGGGCTTGATCATCATCCCCGTGTTGGAAATCTCGTCGTAGGTCAGTTTGGTGGAAACCTTGAACCTGTTGTCGGGCAGGTTGATATCGAAGGGTGCTTTGGCTTCCCAGAGTCGTGTGATCACCTCGATGGACTCGGCAAACATCTTGTTGCGGTCTTCGCTGAAGATGCCAAGCGCTTCAGCATCCGAGGGCAGGGCGCCCGGGCTGACCCCCAAAATGAACCGGCCCTGCGCAAGATGATCAAACATCGCCGCATGCGCAGCCACCAGCACCGGGTGCATGTGCGATAGGTTGGTGGTACCACTGCCCAGAATGATCCGCTTGGTGGAATGAATGAGCGTGGCGAGAAACATCATGCTGTGGGTGACGTTCTCGACCAGATCGGTGAGGTGCTCGCCCACGAACGCATCGTGATAGCCAAGCTCATCAGCCAGGATGATGGTTTCGCGGTCCTCACGCAGGGTGTCAGTGGGGTTGCGCGATGCCGGATGCACCGGCATCGTGAAGTAGCCAAGTCTGATCATGGTGATGTCCCGCTTAGCGCGGCTTGAAACCGATGTCTCTGACGACCTTACCCCATACCTGCTCGTCGCGCTCAAGCGCCGTCGTGAGGAACGAAGGCGCCTCAATATGGGTATCGAGACCCATCTTTTGCATTCGCTCGCGGACATCGGGCTGGCCCAGGGCCCAGTTCACCTCGCGGTTGACCGCCGACACAATCTCCGCCGGCAGGCCTGCCGGCCCGATGATGCCGAACCAGCCGCCCGAGGCGAAGCCCGGCAGGGTTTCGGCAATCGTTGGAACGTTGGGGTAGTCGGGCGAGCGCTGCGCGCGCGCGATGCCAAGAAGCCGCACCTTGCCGGCGTCGGCCAGAGGTTGCACCGCGATGAACGACCCTAGCGAGGCATTGATTTCACCGCCGATCATCTGAGTGAATACGTCGCTCATGCCGCGGTGCGGCACGTGGATGTATTCAAAGCCTGCCTGCAGTCGGAACTGCTCGGTGGCAAAGTGCAGAAACGCGCCTTCGCCGTTGGTACCGAAGGTGAGCCTGCCCGGGTTGGCGCGCGCATGGTCAATCAGCTCTTTGACGGTTTTGAACGGCGTCTGATTGGAGACGATGAGCGCCAGAAAATTTGACGCCATCATCGCGATGGGCGCGAAGTCGGTGCGGGAGTTGTAAGCAACCTTCGCATACGCCAGCGGCACGATCACCATGTTGCCGCCCTGGCCGCAGCCCAGCGTATATCCGTCGGCCGCTGCCTGCTTCACCAACACCAGCCCAAGCTGACCCGCACCGCCGGGACGGTTATCCACCACGACCGCCTGCCCCAGGCGTTCGGTCAGCTTTGGCGCGATGATGCGCGACAGAATGTCGCAGCTGTCGCCTGCCCCGGCGGGCACGATGATCCGGATGGGCTTGGCGGGATAGGCCTGTGCACTGACTGAGGTCGTGAACAGGGAGAGCGAAAGCGTGGCTGCAGCAGCGCAGAGTGACGCTGCCAGAACCTTCAAGCGAAAGCGGGTCATGGTTGTCCCCAGTTGATGCCGGCCAGGTCGGAACGATTTGCCTGACGGCTTTATTGTTCGCCGTGATGTCGACGATGCTTTAAAGGATAGCAGCGCTTTTCGGTCAATCGGGTTTATAGTCCCGCGTCTAAGGTAACTCCACCCCGGAGCGCTGCGCGATGCGTCTTGGCTATTTCACGATGCCCCTTCACCCGATGGACCGCAATCCGACGGTGACACTTCAGGAGGACCGGAAGGCGATCATCCTGGCGGACAAGCTTGGTTTCCACGATGCGTTCGTCGGCGAGCACCTGACCGATCTCGCTGAAAACGTCACCAACACTTTTATCTTTCTGGCCACGCTGATCGGCGATACAAAGCAGATCAGGCTGGGGTCGGGTACCTCCAATCTGTCGCACACGCATCCCACGCTGGTTGCGGCCCATGCGGCCATGTTCGACCACCTGTCGCGCGGTCGCTTCATCTTTGGGATCAGCCCGGGCGCGCTGGCCTCGGATGCCGAAGCACTGGGCATCCTTGATCAGGATAGAAATCGAATCTTTGCCGAGGCCATTGATGTCATTTTGGCGATCTGGGAACGCGACCCGCCGTATGACATCGATTTTCCCGACAACCGTTTCAAGGTTTCCACGCGCAAGACCCGCGTTCCTGAAATTGGCCGCGGCGTCATGATGAAGCCGTTTCAGTCGCCCCGGCCTGAAATCGTCGGTACCGTGGTGGCGCCTGCCTCGAAAGGCGTTGTGCTGATGGGCCGCCGGGATTTCCATCCCATGTCGGCCAACTTTCTGTTGTCGCATTGGCTGGCCAGTCACTGGACAAACTATGCCGAGGGCAAGGCATCGGTGGGCGTGGCGGCCAATCCGGAAGAATGGCGAATCGCACGCACGATTTTCGTGGCGGACGACGCGGCCACCGCGCGCGCCTACGGGAAGGACGATCCGAACAGCCCCTATCGCTACTACTATCGCCAGATGCTCACCAAGATGATGCTGTCGAAGCGGCACGTCATCTTCAAGCGCCATGCGGAAGAAGACGACAGCCTGCTCACCCTGGATCGCTTGCTGGATGATCTGGTGCTGTGCGGAACGGTCGATCAGGTGGTCGATCAGATTCTGGCGCTTCGCGAGGAGGCGGGCGACTTCGGCGAAATCGTCTATGCCGGCATGGACCAGGTTGATCCCGCGCTATCCCGCCGTTCCATGGAGCTGATGGCGCAGGGGGTGATGCCGCGGGTCAACGCAGCCATCGGTCGGGGCGCCCGAAGTGTCAGGTCCGTGCAGCCGGAGTACGAAGCCACACCGTGACGCTTGATGCGCCTCATCAACACCGCGCGACGCCTCGGGTCGCATCATCGGGCGATTCGTAAGGATACTCGCGATGGACAGACATATTTCCACCCAGTTTGAAGCCGAGCTGAGCGCGGTCTCATCGCGTGTGCTCGAGATGGGTGGTCTAGTTGAAAGCCAGGTCGCGAAAGCGATCGCCGCGTTGACGTCGTTTGACGGTGATCAGGCAGCCGAAGTGCTGCGAAACGAAGAGCGCGTCAATCGATTTGAGGTCGAGATCGATCGCGAGCTTTCGGGAATCATTGCGTTGCGGCAGCCCACCGCTCGTGACCTCCGCCTGCTCATCGCCATCAGCCGAATCATCGCGAATCTTGAGCGGGTTGGCGATGAGGCCGCGCGCACTGCCCGCGTGGTTAAACGGCTGCTTACTGGCGGCGTACCCAGTCAGCTGATGTTGCCGGTCACCGATCTTCAGTACGAATCGGAAATGGCGGTTGAGCTGTTGCGTAAGGCACTCGATGCGTTTGCCCGATTGGATACGCTGGCTGCGCTGGATGTCATCAAACAAGACCGCCAGATCGACAATGAGTTCGAGGGCCTGCTGCGCAAACTGATCACCTACATGATGGAAGACCCTCGCACCATCACCTCGTGCATTGACCTGGTGTTCGTGGCCAAGGCGGTCGAGCGAATCGGCGACCATGCAAAAAATCTGGCCGAGGCGGTGATCTATGTGGTGAAGGGCACCGACGTGCGCCACTCGCCGATGACGGCGGTGGAGCGCGCGGCGGGGTAGTCGGCGCGCCCAGGCGATTGATCCCCTCACTGCATTTGGGCATCCGATTCACCCATTCGTCCGGCGGGGGCTATCGATTGACGATACTATCGTTTTAAAATAGTATCTAACAGTGGCTATAAAGTCATTTCGCTGCCGTGACACTCGCGCTTTGTTCGAGGGCGAGCGCGTTCCGCGATTCCGGAATATCGAAACCGTCTCGCTCCGCAAACTCGCCATTCTTGAGCGCATAGAAGTTGTTGAAGAACTCAGGATTCCGCCGAACAATCGCCTCGAATCATTGAAAGGCAACAGGCGTGGGCAGTGGAGCATTCGCGTCAACGATCAATGGCGCATCTGTTTTCGTTTCGTTGACGGCAACGCACTTGACGTCGAAATCGTCGATTATCACTAGGGTGCAACCATGCGAAAAGTCCCCTATCCAAAGCCCGGTGAGATCCTCCTGGAGGAATTTCTGAAGCCCATGGGTATCTCGGCCTACCGGCTCGCCAAAGACATCGGCGTATCGCAAATCCGGATAAGCGAGATCATCTCCGGAAAGCGCGCCATCACAGTGGATACAGGGCTACGGTTATCAAGGTACTTTGGACTGAATGACGGGTTTTGGACTGGACTCCAGCTTGACTATGACGCTGCTCTAGCCAAGGATGCCCTGGCCGATACGCTAGCCAAGATCCGACCGCTGCAGTACGCATAACGCTTCTGCTGTTCTCGTCTGGTCTTGGGTTCCACCCCGACCTTCGCCACTCGCCGATGACGGCGGTGGAGCGCGCGGCCGGTTAGTCGGCGGCCTCACCCCGAATTCAATTTCCTGCTGCGTTTGACAGCGCTTCAGACGCTGTGCGACACTTTCTGAAAGCGCTTTCAAGAGCGCATCAATCGCACATATCTGGAGACTCGCATGCGCTCTACCCGTCGTGCCGCCCTCGTGTTGGGGGTCGTTCTGCCCTTTGGCAGCCAGGCAGAAATCTTTCAGGACAGCCGCGGCAACACGTGGGAGATTTCGGGGTTCGTGAAAGTGGAAGCGACCCGGTCGGCGCAGGCGCCCAAGCAGATTCCCGAGGCCGCGTCGCTGTATCAGTACGACGAGCGCAACGCCTTTATCAAACCGCCAGCCAATCCGGTTCTGGGTAACCGGTCCTCGTCGCTCGCCCTCCAGCAGCTGTCGCTCGGCTACAAACACGAAACGGAGGGCGCCGTAACCTTTGAGGCGCGCTCAAGCTACCGCTGGCGCTCCACGGCCGCTTTGGGCGAGTGGTTTACCGAATCAGACGTGAGCTACCGCCGCGGCAAGGGGCTATCCGATCGCGACTGGTTTGAAAAATTCATCGGGGTTTCGCGCCCTGACCTTGGGTTTGTCCGGTATGGCACGCAGTTGTCGCGCACCTGGGCGCGGTCCGACTCCTTCAGCTACCCGATCGGTTTGGCTAACCAATGGGCAGGTTCCGGAGCAGGCTTTAGCGTAGTGCCCGAGGCCCTGCGCCTGACCAGCAAACCGTTCGAGGACGGCATCGGCAAGCTGACGTTCGAAGTGACTGTGGGGCGCGATCGTCTGAATACCGATGACATTAACCAGAACCGAATGACCCAGTCCGGCATTGCGTACCAGCCGGGTGCGACCGAGCCGCGCCTTGTTGAATTGTTTCTGCAGTATTCACGCGAACGGCATCTCATCGAGTTCACCCTGCAAAACGTGACCGGAGCGCGCCAGAGTTCCTTCGGAAAAGCGCCGCTGGTGGGTTGGATTGGCGACCCCGACCAGGTGTCCATCGGCGGCACCGCGGTGCCCCGACGCGCCGGCAGGCCTGGCCAGAGCGCCGCGATCCTCCAGGGCAACTATTGGCCCAATCCACAGAACATGCTCACCTACGGTGCCCGGCACAATCGGTGGTCAGGGTCGGCAGCGAGTTGCGCGTACGACGGTGTTCAGTGCCTGTTTGGCATTGATCCGGGCTTCAACTATGGCAACTCAAGTTCCGACTACACGGGCTACCGCGTATCCAACTACGACCTGATGCTGGGGTGGAGTCACTATCGCGGATTATTCACCTACACCGCAGGTGGCGTTTATTACGGCCGCGGTTCAAGCGACAACCCGATCGAGTGGGGGCAGAGCAATTCCGGTCTCAGTCTCAACTTCGGCCTTTATCGCAAGCTGCCCGAACTGCACAAGGGGGCAAGCGTGTACGGCGGAATTGGCTGGTCGCGCGTAAGCCGCCTGGGCCCCGCGCCGGTCAGCATGCCCGCCAACCAGTTCCTGGGATTCAATTCGCACTACGACCGCAGCGGCTCGGCCGCCACGGTTGGCTTCAACCTCGTTTTCTGAGGGCCGATGCGTATGGCTAACATGGGCTGGGCGGGCGGAGCCGCGGCTTTGCGCCGGGTCGCCTGCAGTGGCGTGGTGGCGTTTATCGTGGGTGCTTCAACCACCGGGGCCAGTCTGGCGCAGATCGCGCAGGCTCAGCGAATGGGCGAGGGGGTTCTGTTTGCTGAGCCCCCGTCAGGTTTTGGCAGCCTCAAACCCAAGGCCGCCCCGTACCGCAGCGGTCCGATGCTGTCTCGTGCAGTTCCCACCAACCAGTGGTATTCGTCGGTCATGTATGAACGCTGGTCGGACGTGCTGCACGCTCATCCGCTGTCGTTTCGTGCCTCGCAGGCCGGGATGGAGGTCAGTCTGCCGGTGCGCAAGCGGGTGCCAGTTGAAGGCAAGCAGCTGGAGATTCAGTACCCGCACGAGCCGGCGCTCACCATCGGTGCAAGCGCTTTCACCCCCGACGATGCACGCCTGCACGATGCGGGCGATTGGCACATCAAAATTCGCATGGCCTCGGCCAACCAGTATCTTGATGCCACGGTTCTCCATGGCGGGGTGTACGCGTATTTTTCACTCTCGGACGGTGGCGCACGGATCCAGCTCGCCGAGGGCGCGCGCCTGCTTTCGCAGTTGTCCGCGTCCTCAGACGACGCGCCGCTGGTGATTCGGGTGGAGCATCGCGGCCGACACTGGGCCGTGTTTGCGCCGCCTGGCTCGCGCGCTGGAAGTGCGTCAAACCGGGAAGTCACGATTGATCTGCCAGAGCGGCGCAGAGTGTTGTCAGTGGCGGCCCTGCCCGATCCAGAGCCCGCTACGCTGGAGCGCTTTACCCGCCATGCGTTTGCTTTCGTTGAAGGCACCGAGGTCAGTTGGTCTTTCGACGAATCGTCTGGAAAGCTGCTCACCGAGTACAAGCTTCGGACCCAAGCCATGAGCGGCACCGAGTCAGTTCCGCTCATGGCGTTGTACCCGCATCAGGTGCAGCACCTGTCCAGCCGTAAACCTGACGGGGCGGCATTTGAGTCGATTCGCGGGGCCATGCCGCTGCTTGCCACCACGTCCTTTCAAACCACCATGCAGTGGCGCGGCATTCTCCCTGCCTGGCCCATGTTGGGTGGGGAGGAAGAGCGCGATCGGATCCGCAGCCTTCTGACGGGAGATGTGCGTCGGGCGCCTTCGATGTTCGGCCGGATGGGGCAGGGCACCTACTGGACCGGCAAGACGCTGGCAGCACTGGCGCATCTGATGGCGATTGCCGCGGAGGCCGGCGAGACCGAGGCAGCGCAATCGCTGGACACACTGGTTCGGCGGCGGTTTTCGCAGTGGTTCACTGGCGCCGGGCCAAGGTTTGTCTTTGATCGCAGCATCGGGAGTGTGCTCGGTTATCCGGAAGAGTTCGGCAGCGTTGCGGCCATGAATGACCATCACTTTCACTATGGCTACTGGATCATGGCGGCCGTACAGCTGGCCCGTCGCGATAGCGCCTGGGCCGCACCAGGTGCCGCAGGAGCCATGGTCTCGCAGCTGATTGCCGACATCGCGACGACCGAGCGTGGACGGGCAGACTTTCCGTTTCTGCGGAACTTCGATCCGTATGCCGGACACTCCTGGGCGGGCGGCGACGGCGTCTACTTCGGGCACGGCAATAATCAGGAATCGTCATCCGAGGCGGTCAATGCCTGGGCCGCGCTGGTACTCTGGGGCGAACTCAAAGGCGATCGTGCCCTGCGCGATCTCGGTATTTACCTGTACCTCCATGAAACCGTGGCCGTGCTGCAGTATTGGCTGGATGTCGACGGCGTCATGCTGGACAAAAGCTTCGACAAGCCGCTGGCCAGCATGGTGTTCGGCGGCAAATACGCCTACAGCACCTGGTGGACCGAGGAGCCGCGTCAGATCCAGGGCATCAACCTGCTGCCGATCACGCCCGCGTCCACCTATCTGGCTTTGCCGCGCGCCTACATGGACCGGTTTTTTGCCGGGCTGGACCGTGCTCGGCGCAGCTACGATTCACGAGGCCAATCCGATGGAACGCCTGCTGACATCTGGCAGGATGTCTTCGCTTCGTTTCTTGCGCTCACCGATCCCGCTGCGGGCATGAAGGCCTGGAATTCCCGGGGCTCGGTCGAACTGGGCGAAACCCGTACCCGGACGTTCCATTGGCTGAGCACACTCAGGGCTGCGGGGGCAATCGACAGGACAGTCACCGCCGACAGCGCCCTGTATTCGGTATTCGTTCGTGAAACGGGCGAACGGACCTACGTCGTCTACCAGCCCGCGGGCAAGGGTGCGCGCAACGTCCGATTCAGTGATGGCACCGCGCTGCGCGCCGAGCCGGGGCGTCTGACCCACGTTGTGCGCGCCTCCCAATCGTCACCGGGGCGGTCAGCGGCTCAGGCTGTCGGACCGGGCAGTTCAGGGGGGGAGCGTCAGCAATGATGCCGCCGCGCACGGGCGACCCGCGAGCTGCTGAGCCCGCCTTCGCTGCAAAGGGCGCGCAAACTGAATCGGTCATCGCTGGCATTGACCTGGGCGGCACCAAGATGGCTGTCTGCCTTGCCAGCGAGTCCCGCGTCATCGCGCGCCACCGCGCGGCGGTTCCAAAAAGTGGCGCTGAAAGCGCCGTCACCGAGGCCATGATTGCCCTGGTCTCCGACAGTTGCATGTCCCTTGGAATCGAACCTGCGTCTTTGGCTGCGATCGGTGTGTCGGCTTGCGGGCCGTTTGAGGGCGCGCGCGGACAACTCGCAAGCGCCGCTCCCAATCTGTGTGGCGGGCTGACGGCCGACAGCGTTCTGCCGAATCGTTGGATGCGAATTCCACTGGAAGCACCGCTGCGCGATCGCTTCCGCACCGCCGATATCGTGATCGCCAATGACGCGCAGTCCGCGCTCCTGGCCGAACACCGGTTCGGCGCGCTTCGCGGAGCCAGCCACGGCGCCTACCTGACCTGGAGCACCGGCATCGGTGTGGGGCTCATGCTGGACAACAGGCTGGTGAGGGGCAAGGCCGGCAATGCGGGGCATGCAGGTCACAGCATGGTGGCTGCCAGCGGCAGCCATCGTCCCCGATGCGGTTGCGGCAACGACGGTGATGTGGAGTCATTGGCGGGAGGCGCTGCCCTTGCGCACGCCTGGGGCAACGACACCGTCGCTCTTTTCGAAGCCTTCCGACGCGGCGATCACCGCGCCTCGGGTCTGGTCGAAAGCGCGCTCGATGCGGTGTCGGACCTGCTCTACAACCTCTTCGTCACGCTGGATCTCGAGCGCATAGCGATTGGGGGCGGCCTGTTTTGCGGGCAGTCGGATTTGCTGCTGCCAGCGCTTCGCAGGCGACTGTTTGAGTCGGGTCGGTATCCCGGCATGCAGGGTATGCTCGCAGGAACCCGTGTGGTGGCCGTCAGCGACCCCTCCAGAACTGCCGAAATGGGTGCACTCTGTCTGGTGTTGCCGCAAGATTGGCAGCCACACTGGTCTGATAAGTTCTCCGCCAACCACGATTCCGTCATCGCAGCATGAGCCGCATCACCATTTCCGACGTCGCACGCAAGGCAGGCGTGTCCGAAAGTACCGTGTCACGGGTGCTCAATGGCACTGCGCGCGTTGCTGCCACCAAGCAGCGTGCGGTCGAATCCGCCATCCTGGAGATGGGCTTCCAGCCCAACGCATTTGCCCGCGGGCTTGCCACCGGGCGCTCCAATGCCATCGGTGTGGTGACGCAGGCGATCGACAGCCCGTTTTACGGCGAGGGCATGCACGGCATCGAACGCACGCTGCAGGCAAGTGGCTACACGCCAATTTTCATGAGCGGAAACTGGAACTCCGATGATGAGGAGCGGTGCATTCGCGAACTCATTCAACGTCGGGTTGATGGGCTGATCCTGTTTGCCGGGCGCTTGAGCACGACGCGAATTGCAGAGTTCGCCGAACAGTTGCCGGTGGTGGTCACCGGGCGAACCCTTGACGCGCCCGGGGTCTTCAGCCTGGCAGTCGATGACGAGGCAGGTGCCGTGCTGGCCACCGCGCACCTCATTGAGCTTGGCCACCGGAAAATCGCCTTCATTGCCGGGCCGCGCGACCATCCTGACGCGCAGGCGCGTCTCAAGGGTTACCGCGGCGCACTCAATCAAGCCGGTATTGCTTTCGAACCCGCCCTGGTGGCGCCGGGCGATTTTCGGGAAGAGGGCGGCCGTTTGGCTGGTGAGCGTCTGCTTGCAATGGGTGAACCGTTTACGGCAGTGTTCTGCGCGAATGATCAAACTGCCTTCGGCCTGCAGCTTGCCCTGCACCACCGGGGGCTTCGGGTACCCGATGACATTTCAGTCGTGGGTTTCGATGATCTGTCGACAGCGGCCTACTTTCTACCGCCGCTCACCACCGTGCGACAGCCGGTTGATCAAATGGGTGACCTGTCCGCTCAGGCGCTGCTCATGATGATCGATAAACGTGAGCCTGCGGTGCGTGCGCCGTCCGTGTCGCTGGTGGTTCGCGAGTCCACCCGTCAAGTTGCTCGCACGCCGGCGCGTGCCTCGCGCCCCAGCCGGGCTGCCTGAGATCGAGCGTATGAGCGACGCCAGTCAACCCCGGTTTGATCGTTCTTGCAAGCGCTTTCAAGGTAATGGCGCTGTGTCGCAAACGCGCCGTACCACGCTCGGGGTTTTCACCGCCTTACCTTTCGCAGGCGCGTTTCATGGCCGGGCTGACGCCAGCCCGGCCCTGCTCGATGTGGCAGCGTATCCGGCGCTTGATCAGATCCTTCGCGACACCCGTCCGCGCTGGCAGTCAATCGCACCAGGCTTCGATATTCGGCTGGTCGCGCGTGAATTCGGGGATCATCATTCCGCGCTCACAGCCGCCATGGCCGCGCGCAAAGGACTCCCCGATCTGATGGCGGTTGAGTTCGGGTTTCTCGCCCGTTTTGCCGCCAGCGGCGCGCTCGCAGATCTCTCATCGCTCCCCGGGCTCGAGCAGCTCAGCGCCGGTATCGTGCCCTACGCAATCGCGCAGTGCCGACTGGCGGGGGGGCTCTTTGCGCTGCCAGTCGATATCGGCCCGGGCGTCAGTTTCCTGCGAGCGGATTTGCTGGACCGTGCCCGCCTCACGGAACAGCAGCTGCTGTCTTCGTGGGAGGGCTTTGTTGAAGCCGGACGGATGCTGCGCGCGGCCAATGGCCCCTATCTGCTGCCGCATGCGCGAGACCTTAAAGACGCGATCATCCGCTCGGCAATTGAACCGGGCCATGGCCTTTACTTCGACGCGATGGGGCGCCCACGCCTGGACTCTGAGCGCTTTCGGCTCGCTTTCCGCCTGGCGCGTGCGGTACGCGTGAATGATCTTGACGCGCGTGTTTCTGCATGGAGCAACGATTGGGCCGAGGGCCTGCGGCGTGGCCGCATCGCCACGCTGCTGATGGGCGCCTGGTTTGGCGGGCATCTGGCCAACTGGCTGGCGCCTGCCACGGCCGGTCGTTGGCGCACCGGTGAACTTCCGGGCGGCGCGCGTGCGTCGTGGGGCGGCAGTTTCTACGCAATCTCTGCGAACTCGCCGCGCCGCGAACAGGCCTGGGCGATGCTGAAACTCCTGGCGGGTGATCCTTCGCTTCAGCTCGATGCGTTCCGGCGCCACGACGCTTTCCCGGCCCTGCGCACCGCGCATCAGGATCCGTTTTTTGACGAGGCCCTGCCGTTTTTCGGTGGACAGCAGGCGCGCCGTCTATGGCGCGACATGGCGCTTGCGATCCCACCGGTAGCAGTGCATCGCCTGGACCCGCTCGCGGATGAAATTGTCAACGCTGAGCTTGATCGGGTGCTCTTGCGGGGCAAAGATCCAGAGCGGGCGATTGAAGACGCTGCGCGGGTCCTCGAGCGCCGCGCGCAAAGGCTTCGCACATGACCGCCCAGGTTCAGTTGGTTGAGCCCCATGCTGAACGCGTCCGGCCGACGCTTCTCGACCGCTTGCGGGGCCGCGATCCGGCTTTTGCGCCGTGGCTGTTTCTTGCGCCATTTCTGGTGCTGTTCGCGGTGTTCGGCGTCTACCCGATCATATTCTCGCTGTTCATGTCGTTGCACGATTGGGATCCGGTTCGCGGGCTGGGCAGCGCGCGGTTCGTGGGGCTCGACAACTATTGGTTTGTGCTGTCGGACGAATGGTTTCATCAGTCCCTCATCAGCACGGCCTGGCTGGCGATTGCGTCGGGCATACCGCAGCATCTCGTTGCGATTCCGCTCGCGTGCTTCATCGACTCGCGCCTGCGACGCACACGCGATCTCCTGGCGGCGCTTTATTTCTTGCCCTACGTCACCTCAACGGTGGCGATCGCGATCATGTTCACCGCCTTGCTGTCGCGTGATTTCGGCATGGTGAATCTGTTGCTGGAGGCGGTGGCACGAATTCCGCTGCTGGGATCGCTTTTACCCGCGGGGCCGATCGATTGGCTCAATGATCCGGATCGAATCCGGCCGGCGGTCTCGATGGTGGTGTTCTGGCGGTTCGTGGGCTTCAACACGCTGCTTTATCTTGCAGCGCTTCAGGGCATTCCGCGGGAACTCTACGAAGCGGCGCGGCTCGATGGCGCCAGTGCCTGGCAAAGATTCTGGTACGTCACGCTGCCGATGCTGAGGCCGGTGGCATTTTTTGCAGTCACGTTATCGATCATCGGCGGCATGCAGCTGTTCGAAGAGCCGTTTGTGCTTTCCGGCGGTCGGGGTGGGCCCGATCAGGCGGTGATGACCACGGCAATCTATCTCTATCGATCAGCGTTCGAGTTCAGTGATTTTGGGGCTGCCAGCGCCATGTCATGGGTTCTGGTTCTACTCATGGCAGTGCTTTCAGCGCTGGTCACGAAGTGGCTTGGCAACCGGGGTGAGCGATGACCGATCGGTCGCCTGACCTTCAGCGCCAGCGCCGTTCAAACGGGCTGTCGGAGCGCCTGGGCAGGGGCAGCGCCTGGGCACTGGTGGGCGTGGGTGCGGTGCTGATGCTTGCGCCGTTCTATCTCATGTTCGTGTTTGCCACGCATCCGCGAACCGAGATATTGCAGCTCCCGCCGCCACTTTTCTTTGGCGATGCCTTTTTCGCAAATCTCGAGGGACTGACGCGCCGGATTCCGTTCTGGAGCAGTCTTGGCTGGAGCCTCTACGTGGCGGTCATCAGCAGCGTCCTCACTCTGCTGTTCTGTTCGATGGGCGGGTATGCGTTTGCCATGTTCGAGTTTGCCGGCAAGCGATGGCTGTTCGGGATGGTCATTGGTGTGATGCTGGTGCCGCCTTTCCTCAGCATGATTTCAGGCTTTCTGCTGATTGATGCGCTCGGCTGGATTGACGAACCGCGCGCGCTGTATCTGCCGGGGGCGGCCAGTGCGTTTGGCATATTTCTCATGCGTCAGTTCATTGCGGCCAGCGTACCGGTGCAGCTTATTGAAGCGGCCCGTCTTGATGGCTGCAGCGAATGGCGCATCTTTTTCTCGGTGGTACTGCCGCTGTTGGGCCCTGCTCTGGGGACCTTGGGCCTGGTCAGTTTCGTGGCCTCCTGGAATAACTTCATGGGTGCGCTTGTGGTGTTGCGCTCACCCGACCGCTATACGCTGCCCCTTGCGCTGCGCGCAATCCAAAGCCCGGTGGACACGGACTGGGGTGTTTTGATGGTGGGCGCATCGATCGCGGTGCTGCCCCTATTGGTTCTGTTTGCATTGTTCTCGCGACAACTGGTTGCGGGCCTCACCGCTGGTGCGGTGCGAGGCTAGTCGACGCAGCCAGTTCAACGAGACATCAGGAGTCAACGTGGATCGTGATCAGCTGATTGTTCCAGGGCTTCGGCATCTGCCCGCCAACTTCATTTGGGGCGTTGCCACCAGCGCGTTTCAGATTGAGGGCGCGGCCGACCGTCGGGGTGAGTCAATCTGGGATGTGTTCTGTCGGCGGCCAGGGGCGATTGCTGACGGCTCAGATGGCCTGACAGCCTGCGCGCATGTTGACCGGCTGGATGCTGATCTGGACCTTATTGCGTCGCTGGGGGTTGATGCCTACCGGTTCTCGATCGCCTGGCCTCGCATTCAGACCGAAGGCAGCGGTGCGCCCAGGTCTGACGGGCTCGGGTTTTATGATCGGCTGATCGACGGGCTCTTGGCGCGTGGCATTCAGCCCTATGCAACGCTTTACCACTGGGATCTCCCACAGGCGCTGCAGTTGCGGTTCGGCGGCTGGCCAGGGCGCGAGACCGCGTATCGCTTTGCAGACTATGCCGACACGGTATCGCGCCGCTTTGGTGACCGCATTGTGTCGTTCGCGACCCTGAACGAACCCTGGGTGGTGGCGGTGCTGGGGCATGAACAGGGCATCTTCGCGCCAGGGCTTCGTTCGCGTGCCATGGCAATGCAGGCAAGCCATCACCTGCTGGTGGGCCATGGGTTGGCCACGCAGGCCATCCGAGCCAACTGCCAGGCCGAGGTCGGTATTGTCTTGAACATGTCGCCGATTCATCCATTGACTGACACGGATGCCGATCGTGCAAAAGCCGCGATCGATGATGGGCTTATCAATCGCTGGTACATGGATGCGCTGCATGTCGGCCAGTACCCGGCGGACGTGCTTGCGCATCTGGGGGCCGATGCGCCTCAGCAGCTTCCGGGCGATGCGGCGCTGGTCTCGCAGCCGGTCGAGTTCATCGGCGTCAACTATTACACCCGCAGCTTTGCGAGTACCGGCGAGCCCTGGTCGGCGCAGGCATCCGGCGCTGCGGTGACCGACATGGGTTGGGAAATCTACCCGGAAGGGCTGACCGAGCTGCTGGTTCGGCTGCATCAGGACTGGAAGGGTCCGCGACTCATCGTCACCGAAAACGGCGCCGCCTTTGCGGATCAGCTGGTTGATGGTGAGGTGGACGACCAGCCAAGGGTGGAGTACCTGGCAACCCATCTGGCGGCAGTTGACGAAGCCGTTCGACGCGGCGTCAATGTTACGGGCTATTTCGTCTGGAGCCTGATGGACAACTTTGAATGGGCATCCGGCTATCGCAAGCGCTTCGGCATCGTTCATGTCGACTACGACACGCTCAAGCGCACGCCCAAGCGCAGCGCGCGATGGGTGTCGGAACTGCTCCGGCAGCGGGCTGCCCAGCGTCTGGCGAACGCATCGTGAGCGCTGTACGTCTCGTCAAGGTCCGCAAGTCATTCGGCAGCGAGCCGATTGTTCGCGGCATTGATCTCGACATCCCGCACGGTGAGTTCATGGTGCTGGTCGGCGCATCGGGCTGCGGCAAGTCAACCCTCTTAAGGCTCATCGCGGGGCTTGAGACGCTTGACTCCGGAGAGATCTGGATTGGCGACGAGCGTGCCGATCGGTTGCCGCCGGCTGAACGCCGCGTGGCCATGGTGTTCCAGAACTATTCGCTCTATCCGCACATGACGGTCGCCCAGAACATGGGCTTCGCGCTGAAAGTGGCTGGCGAGTCAAAGAGCGCCACTCGTGAAGCGGTCGGTCGGGCCGCCGACATACTTCGAATCGGACATCTGCTTGACCGGCTGCCCCGTGCGCTGTCAGGCGGGGAGCGTCAGCGGGTGGCGATCGGCCGTGCAATCGTTCGCAAGCCCCGGGTTTTCCTGTTTGACGAGCCGCTATCGAATCTTGATGCTGCGCTGCGCGGCGAAATGCGGCATGAACTGCTGCGACTGCATGAGCAGATCGGCGCAACCATCGTTTACGTCACTCACGACCAAACCGAGGCCATGACATTGGGAACGCGTATTGCGCTTCTTCGGGGGGGCGCACTCGAGCAGCAGGGAACGCCGCTTGAGCTGTTCAACCATCCACGCAACCAGTACGTGGGGTCGTTTCTGGGTTCGCCACCCATGAACCAGTTGCGGCTGTCATGGCGTGCTGCCGATCGTATCTGGCAGATCGGTGCTCTGACGGTTTCCGAAGGCATGCTGCCCGCGCTGTCGACCCTGCCTGCGCCTGAATCCGTTGGCGCGATCGGCGTGCGTCCCGAGGCCTGGGATCTGGTCGATCCGCAGGCGGCGGATGCCGGGCTTGCCTGCACCGTCAACTGGGTTGAGAACCTGGGCGACAGCGTCATTCTGTTCTGCGGTATCGAGGGCGAAGCTGACCCCGTTGCGGTAAGACGGCCAGCGTCGGGTTTTGTTCCCGCTCGGGGTGAGCGACTGCGCATCACCGCCAGTGCCGCAAATTGCCATCTGTTTGATCGGCAGGGAGAGCGACTGTGCTGATCGCTCCTGTGCTCTTTTTTCGCTCTTTCTTGAAAACGCTTTCAAAAACGTCCGGGCTCACGTGTTCCGACGCCCGCTGGATGATCTTCGAGGAGACCCTTGATCATGGCTGCTAAACACAACACAGACCGTATTCAGGCCAAGCGTCCCGGTGCTGCCCGCGCAGGCTCGCGCCGAACCGAGCAGGGCCTTACCCCAGCGGAGCAGGCGGCGCACGAGCAGCTGTCCCTCGGGCTGAACGAAGGTCAGCAGCCAGCTGTGCAGGCGCGGGGCGCCCACGATAGGAGCGCGCCGGCAGGCGATGCCGACGCTCTGGCGGGCGATGGTGTTGGTCGCGATCAGCAACATGGCGAGCATTCGGCTGAGCTCAGCGCGCCGGCGGCGTATGCGGAGTTTGCCCGCGGTTGGTTCAGCGAGGCTGAACCGCTTCAACTCGCGCAGGCGGCGGGCGGTTCTGCAACGGGATCAACGGGCGCCGCAGCGCCTGCCTCCAGCGGATTCAGTCCGGGGCTGGGTAGTCTCTTCAGCTTGCTCGGCGTGGCAGGGTTGGCGGGTAGCAGTGCCGGGGGCGGTGGTCTGGCCGGTGGCGCCTCCGCCGGCGCAGCGCCAAAGCCTGTGGTGACTGCCAACATGGAAGTCATCAACGGGTACGTTGCGGGGGCCAAGGTCTGGCAGGACAACAACAGCAACGGTCAGATTGACGCGGGTGAGCCAGTCGGCTGGTGGGACAAAAACGGCAACGGCAAGCTCGATGCGGGTGAGCAGGAAACCAACGCTGAGGGTCAAATTACCATCCAGATCGATCCCCAGGGCGGACCGGTGCGTACGCAGGGCGGAACCGATCTGTCCACGGGCAAGGCCGTCACCAATTCGTTTTCCGCGCCGGCGCGCGGTACGGTGATTTCGCCCATCACCACGGTGATTCAGGCCGCGGTGGCGTCAGGGGAATCGCTGACGCAGGCGGTCAATATGGTCAAGCGGTCGTTTGGGCTTGATGCGAGTGTCGATCTGTTAACGCTGGACCCGGTGGCGGCTTCACTGGGTACTGGTGCCGCGTCGGATCAGGCGATCAAGGTCAAGGCAGCGGCGGTTCAGATTTCCAATACGATGGATCTGGGCGCCAGCCTGCTTGGCGGGGCGGGCTCGGGTGCAGACAATTCGGCCTTGATGGCTGCGTCGCTTGCCAAGGCAATCCTGGCAGGTGGGGGAGAGTCGCTCAACCTTGCCTCGGCAAATACGCTCAGCAGCCTGCTAACCAACGCCGTCAGTGCGGCTGGGCTCAGCGGGGCAGCGCGCGACAAGGCGCATGCGGCGCTCGCAACGACCGCGGTTATCGCTGCCAACGCCAACGCCACCGTGGCCGAGGCGGTGAACGCTCCGGACCATAAAGAGGCGCTTACCGTCATCGGGCGTGCGCAACGGCTGGCGCAGGTCGAGGCATCGGACGCGCTGAGCGCCGCGGTTCGAACCGGAAGCGCTCTGTCCACGCTGGTCTCTGAATACACGGGTTCGTCCTTCGCGACCAAGGCTTCGGCGATCACCGAAGGTGTGATCGCGCCCGGGGTTGCAATGGTCAACGTCGATGTGCTGCCCAAAGCGGTGGTGCCTCCGACAGGTTC
>VGHA01000072.1 GCA_016868375.1 Betaproteobacteria bacterium
AGTCTGCAATCCTCGCCAATGATTCGCGTGGCGCTGGTCTTATCGATCCTTGCTGGCGCGGCGGGCCTTTATCTGACCGCCCTCGTTCTGATGGGCCTGCGCCCGCGACAGTTCCTGCGGCGCGATTAACGGATCACGGAGAGTTCAATGCGGATTGCCTTCATAGGTGGCGGCAACATGGCGAGCGCGCTGATTGGCGGACTGGCGGGTCGCAGTAAGCAGGCGCCGATCATCACGGTCATTGAGCCGGTGGCTGCGCAACGCGAGGCACTGCAGTCGCGTTTCAGCGTGCAAGTGCTCGAGGCCCCCGATCAGGCGGCGCTCGACGCCGACATTCTGGTAATGGCCGTCAAGCCTCAGCAGATGCGCGATGCAGCACAGGCCTGCGCGCGCTGGGTATCACGCCAGCTGGTCATCAGCGTCGCGGCAGGCATTCGCATCGCCGACCTGCAGCGCTGGCTGGGTGGCCATCCACGAATTGTGCGAGCCATGCCCAACACGCCAGCCCTGATCAGCCTCGGCGTTACCGGCATGTGCGCGGGCGCTGCGGTCAGCGCCGACGACCGCACCACGGCCGACTCCATTCTCAGCGCGGTCGGAGAAACCGTGTGGGTCAATGATGAGTCGCTGATCGATGCGGTCACGGCGGTAAGCGGCAGCGGCCCGGCCTACGTGTTTCGCTTCATCGAGGCAATTGAGCAGGCGGCAATCAAGCAGGGTTTGTCAGCGCAAGACGCCCGCAAACTGACGCTTGCCACCTTTCGAGGCGCCTCGGAGCTGGCTGCGCGCTCACACGAGCCCCCCGCTACGCTGCGCGAGCGCGTCACCTCTAAAGGCGGTACCACCGCCGCCGCCCTGGCGGTCATGGAGCAGGGTGAACTTGGCACGCTGATCGATCGGGCGGTGGAGGCAGCCTGTCGTCGGGGTGCCGAACTGGGTGATGAGTTCGGGCGCTGATCAACGCCCCGGGGACGCCAGAAGCGCATCCACCAGGACGCCAGCGAATACTGCCGCGCCAAACCAGTTGTTGTGGTTGAACGCCCGAAAGCATCCCTCGCGACTGCGCGACCGGATCAGTGTCCAGTGGTAAGCGGCGATCGCCGCGGCCGCGCCAAGGCCTGCGTAGTACGCAGGACCAAGCCGCTCCATCTGACCGACCCAGCCCAGCAGCGCAAGCGCCATGGCGTAGCAGATCATGACCGCAGCCAGATCGAAGCGGCCGAAGGTGATCGCCGACGTTCGGATGCCGATGCGCAGGTCATCGTCGCGATCAACCATGGCGTACTCGGTATCGTAGGCAACCGCCCAGGCGATGTTGGCAGCCAGCATGACCCAACCCGATAACGGCACGGTACCCAGCACCGCCGCGTACGCCATCGGAATGCCAAATCCAAACGCAACCCCAAGATAGGCCTGGGGAATTGCAAGGAAGCGTTTGGTAAACGGGTAACTGGCGGCAAGGAACGCAGCCACCACCGCGAGACCCCAGGTGAGCGGATTGAAGGGCAGTACCAGCGGCAGCGCCACAAGCGACAGCACCACAAACACCGCGACCGCTTCCCAGGGTGCAATCAGGCCGGCGGTCAGCGGCCGATCGCTGGTGCGCTTCACATGGCGATCGAAATCACGATCGGCAAAATCATTGATGGCGCATCCTGCCGAGCGCATCAGCAGCGTACCCGCGCAAAATGCAAACACGGTGTAGGCCTCGGGTTGGCCAGCGCTCGCAATGAACACCGCCCACAGTGTGGGCCACAGCAGCAGCAGCGTACCGATTGGCCTGTGCAGCCGCACAAGCCGCCAGTACAGGCCCAGCCGTTCGATCAGGGAAACGTTGCTCACGGGTTCAGAGACTCCGTTGGCAAGTGTAGCGAGTTGGCGGACAAGCTCGGTTACCGCTTTTGACCTTTCGTTCGCTTCACGTCGGGCCCCAGGGCACCGACTGCCTCAGCCGACGCCCCCTCGGAGGCTGGCATGCCCACCGCATCGGGAGGTTGACAGCATCGGACCTCCTCGATTCGGCCCAGGCTTTTTGGCTCGGCTTTGCTGGCCGAATTGCCCACCAGCAGTTCGACCCGATTGCGGGCTGCAGCCTGCACAGGTTCGACGCGGGCCGGGCCCTGAAGCACCAGCCCTGAGGCCAGCATTCGGCGCAGGTTGGACTCGCCGATGCCGCGCACACGGCGGCGAAGATCGTCAGTGTCGCGAAACCGTCCGCCGCTGTTGCGTGCAGCAACGATGCGACCTGCCAGCGCAGGTCCGATGCCTCGGACGCGCTCGAGCTCGGCGGCCGTTGCGGCGTTGACATCCACCCGGACCGCAGTGGCGCGCCCCGGCGCACCTGAGCGCGACCGATCTGGCGCCTCAGGCGTCGCCTGCACGCCAGTCGCACCAGTCGCACCGGCAGCGCCCGGCGGCGCAGCAGCCCGGGCGGAGGCAGTCCGGGCGGAGGCGGATCGGGTGGCAGCGGTGGGAGGGTCGCGGGTCGAGGCCGCTGCACCGACCTGCGCAAGCGCATGAAGAATTCCGATCAGCAGGATGGCACTGCCCGCGACCGATGACCGCGACCAGACAAACCGGTAAACAAGGGCGAAGACCGACGGCACGACACGCTCCCAAAGCCTGGCAGGGAGCACATCGTGGCGCTTGGGCAGGCGCCAGGGGTCAGCCGTCTCAGACGCAAGCGCTAGTCGAAACGATCAGGGGGCGGCAGGCGGACAGGCTGTCAGGCCCGTTCAAGCTCTTCCGCGCGCTGTGGCGCGCACGACTCCCAGCGGCTGCATCCGGGGCATTGCCAATAGTATTGGCGCGCCTTGAAGCCGCAGTGGGCGCACACATAACGGGATTGTCGCTGCGCCTGCCCGCGTAGCAGACCGCGCGTCAGCGCGAGTTCATCGCGGCGCGGACCCGGAGCCGCCTGCGCCAACTCAATGTCGAGCAGTCGGTCGAGGCCCACCAGGCTGGGTGCGCGAGACAGCGCCGCTCGTCCCCAATCAATGGTTTTAACCGGCCCGTCTCGTTCGAGTCGCGCATCGAGCAGCGTCACGAACAGCTCGATCGAGCGCTGCGCCTCAAACTGCGCCTCCAGCACGGCCAAACCCTGATCAAGCTGACCCGTCGCCTGCTGCGCCTGAAGCCAGGCGCGCGCGCCCAGCACGAACCACTCAGGCTGACGGCTGCGCAAGCCCTCCCAGGCAAGCAGCGCCTGGTGCAGATCACCGCGCGCCATGGAGAGCTCAGCCTGCATGAGCGCAACCCTGGGATGTTCGGGACCGAGCGCCTGCGCCTGGGCAAGGTGCCGGGCCGCGCGGTCAAACCCCGCGCGGTCACCCGCCGCAAGCGCTTTGGCCGCCAGCTCGCAATGAAAGTGAATGATCGCGCGTTGTGGCTTCGCGTCTGCATCGGCTCCGGTGGGAAGTCGGGATGCGAGCGAAATCGCAAGCGGCCAGTCGCGCACCAGCTCAGCGATCTCCAACCGATGCCGGATCGCCTGCTCGGCACGGCTACCAAGTTCAAGCCGGCTGAACGCCTGGTCGGCCCGGTCGAGCAGGCCGGCCTTGAGGAAGTCGAGTCCGAGCTCGAAGAGTGCCTGCTCGCGCGCCTTGGGATCGAGATCAGCCCGATCGAGCAGGCTTTGATGCACTCGAATCGCGCGATCGTTTTCACCGCGCTGACGAAACAGCTTACCCAGCGCGAAATGCAATTCAACCGTTTCGGGATCGATCCGAACCACGTCGATGAACGCATCGATCGCGCGATCGGGTTGTTCGCTCAGCAGGAAATTAAGGCCCTGAAAGTAGCCCTCTGGCAGATTGGCCGCCTGCGAATGCGCCGAGCGGGTTTCATGACGCGCCGCAAGCCATCCCAGCCCAAAGAAAAGCGGCAGCGCAAGCAGCCAGTAAAGATCGAATTCCAAGCCGTGAACCGGGTTCGGCTCAAACGCCCAGCGGCGGCGTTGAACCCCCTGCGCCGGCAGCGCCAGCGGTGCTGGGTACACCGCCCCGACTGGCAGCAGCGTCAGCGGCAGGCACGCCTGCTCCGCCCGTGGCCGGCCGGCCGAGCGCCTTCAACTCCTTGCGCAAACCCGCGATTTCTCGCCGCTGCCGGAAGAAGGTGGGAATGCACGCAATCAGGCCCAGCACCACACCCGCCGCCAGGAACGACAACAGAACAACCACTACCGGTGCACGCCAGGTGGCCTGGCCTGCAAAGAATCGGACATCGACCGGGTCGGTGTTGGACAACGCAAACGCGAGCGCCAACACGAACAGCGCGATGTAGAAAAGCCAGGAAAGGATACGCATCGGACCCGCTCCCTTTGATGCGGACCGCAGACGCTGCGGTCAGCCCTTGTCGTCGCGAAGACCGGCATCCACGCGCTCGCGCAGTTCCTTGCCGGGTTTGAAGTGTGGCACGCGCTTACCGGGCACCATAACCTTTTCGCCCGACTTCGGATTGCGGCCGACGCGTGGCGGACGGTGCGACAACGCGAAGCTGCCAAAGCCGCGGATCTCGATCCGGTGTCCATCCGCAAGCGTATCCGCCATCGCTTCCAGGATGGTTCGCACCGCGAACTCAGCGTCTTTCGCAACCAGCTGCGGATAACGCTCGGCCAGACGCGCGATCAATTCCGACCGCGTCATCTGGCCAGGCGCGGACCGATCGGCAGCGTCTTCGACGCCGCCGCTCAGACCGTTGCGGGCATCTGCCTGCATGCCCTGCCTCGCTTACTCTTTCGGGTTGTCGAGCTTGGCCCGCAGCAACGCGCCCAGGTTGGTCGTGCCGCTGGCCGCACCGCTTTCGGCAGCCATGCGCTGCAGCGCCTCGGCTGTCTCGACAGTGTCTCTGGCTTTGATCGACAGGCTGATCAAACGATTCTTCCGATCAACGTTGATGATCATGGCCTCGACCTCGTCGCCTTCTTTCAGGTGATTGCGGGCGTCATCGACCCGGTCACGCGAAATTTCGGAGGCGCGCAGGTAGCCTTCGACGTCGTCCGAGAGGCGGATGACTGCACCACGCGGATCAACGGTGGTGACCGTGCCCTTCACGACCACACCCTTCTCGTTGGTGGCGGCAAAGTTGGTGAACGGGTCACCCTCGAGCTGCTTGATGCCCAGCGAAATACGCTCGCGCTCGGTGTCGATAGCAAGCACCATCGCCTCAACTTCATCGCCCTTCTTGAAGTTGCGCACGGCCTCTTCGCCGGTTTGGTGCCAGGACAGATCCGACAGGTGCACCAGACCATCGATACCGCCGGGCAGCCCAATGAACACGCCAAAGTCGGTGATGGACTTGATTGAACCGCGGACGCGATCGCCCTTGCGGTGGTTGTCGGCAAACTCTTCCCAGGGGTTGGGCCGGCACTGCTTCATGCCGAGCGAGATCCGACGACGGTCTTCGTCGATCTCAAGCACCATGACCTCGGTTTCGTCGCCCAGCGCCACCACTTTGCCCGGGTTGACGTTCTTGTTGGTCCAGTCCATTTCGGACACGTGGACAAGACCCTCGATGCCCGGCTCGATCTCGACAAACGCACCGTAGTCGGTGATGTTGGTGACCTTGCCGAACATGCGCGTGCCGTGCGGATAACGACGCGCGATACCCACCCACGGATCGTCGCCCAGCTGCTTCACGCCCAGCGAGACGCGATTCTTTTCCTGGTCGAACTTGAGCACCTTGGCGGTGATTTCCTGACCAACCTGCAGCACTTCAGACGGATGACGGACACGACGCCAGGCCATGTCGGTGATGTGCAGCAGACCATCGATACCGCCCAGGTCGATGAACGCGCCGTAGTCGGTGATGTTCTTGACGGTACCGGTGACGATCGCGCCCTCGTGCAGCATTTCGAGCAGCTTGGCGCGCTCTTCACCCTGCGTGAGTTCAAGGATTGCGCGGCGCGACAACACAACGTTGTTGCGCTTGCGATCAAGTTTGATGACCTTGAAGTCGAGCGTTTTGCCTTCGAAAGGCGTGGTGTCCTTGACCGGACGGGTATCGATCAGCGACCCAGGCAGGAATGCGCGGATGCCGTTGGTCATGACGGTGAGGCCGCCCTTCACCTTGCCGGTGATGGTGCCTGACACCGGGTCGCCATGGTCCAGCGCTTTTTCGAGGCTGATCCAGGCAGCGAGGCGCTTCGCGCGATCACGCGACAGGCGCGTTTCGCCGTACCCGTCTTCCAACGAATCGATGGCCACCGACACGAAATCGCCTTCAGCGACGTCGATCTCGCCACGATCGTTGTGGAATTCTTCAATGGGGATGAAGCTCTCGGACTTCAGCCCTGCATTCACGACCACATAGTTGTGATCGATGCGTACCACCTCAGCAGTGATGACCTCGCCCTGGCGCATTTCCTGGCGCTTAAGCGACTCTTCAAATAGGGCGGCAAAACTTTCAGTAGTAGTCAAAATGATTTCCAGATGAAGCACGCCGAACAACCGTCTCCGGGGCGGTCAGCGGAAAAACCGATGACGACATCCCCTGGTGCATACAACGCACCTGGATTACGGCAACCCAGCGGAGTTGACGATTGATCGCCCGCAGGCGACCGCCTTTCAGTGCCCGGACCCCCCGAATCAAGCTGGGTACCCGGTGGCCAACCAGCGATCCAGCACAGCCTGTACCGTTTGTTGAACGGAAAGACTGGTGGAATCGATGATGGCCGCCCCTTCTGCGGCAACGAGCGGCGCATGGCTTCGCCCGGCATCCCGAGCATCACGCGCACGCAAATCGCGCAAAAGACTTTCTAAGTTAGCAGAAAACCCCTTTTCGATCAACTGTTTATAGCGCCGCTCGGCGCGCGCCTTGGCGCTTGCGGTCAGGAACACCTTGAGCGCGGCATCGGGAAATACCACGCTTGCCATGTCCCGGCCATCGGCCACCAAACCGGGCATCTGGCGAAAATCCCGCTGGCGGTCGAGCAGCGCGGCGCGCAGCGCCCCCAGCGCTGCGATTCGCGAGGCGGCTTCGCCAACCATCTCAGCCCGAATCTCGTCGGTGACTTCCTGCCCAGACAGAAAAATCCGGCTGCCTGCAAACGTGATCGGCAGCGATGCCGCCAGACGGGCCAGCGCGGATTCGTCATCGAGCGGAACCGCCTCACGCAATGCCGCGAGCGCCGTCAGTCGGTAAAGCGCGCCTGAGTCAAGGTAGCGCCAGCCGAGGGTATCGGCCACCCGCTGCGCGACCGTTCCCTTCCCCGACGCGGTGGGACCATCGATCGCGATAACCGGGACGGCAGGACCCGTCACGCAGCGATCTCGCGAACCGACAAGCCAGCGCCGCGCGCCAGCTCGACAAAACCTGGAAACGAGGTGGCCACGTTGAGCGTGTCATCGATTCGAATCGGACCACCCGCGCGCAGTGCTGCGATGGCAAAGGCCATCGCGATTCGATGGTCGCCATGTGAGGCGATCGATCCCGCTGAAAAAACCGGCCCGGTCTGATCGCCGCGGCCCTCGATGATCATGCCGTCCGGCGTCGCCTGCGCGGCAGTGCCCAGCGCGCGCAGCCCATCGGCCATGACGGCAATGCGGTCGGATTCCTTGACCCGCAACTCCTCGGCGCCGGTGACCACCGTACGGCCTTTTGCGCAGGCGGCGGCAACGAACAACACCGGGAACTCGTCGATGGCAAGCGGCACCAGCTCGGGTGGCACTGCAATGCCGCGCAGGTCTGTCGCGCGCACACGCAGGTCAGCCACCGGTTCGCCGCCCACCGTTCGCGGGTTGATGCGCTCGATGTCAGCGCCCATGAGCTTGAGAATGTCGAGCACACCGGTGCGCGTCGGGTTGGTGCCGACATGCTCGAGGATCAGATCGGACCCGGCCGCGATGGAGGCGCCGACCAGAAAAAAGGCCGCCGACGAAATGTCAGCGGGAACATCGATATCGGTGGCGGTCAGGGTCTGCCCGCCGCGAATTCGCACGGTGGCGCCGTTACGTGCGAGCTGCACGCCAAAGCCTTCCAGCATGCGCTCGGTATGGTCGCGCGTGGGCGCAGGCTCGGTTACCACGGTTTCGCCCTGCGCATGCAGACCGGCGAGCAGCAGCGCCGATTTGACCTGCGCGCTTGCCATCGGCATCGGATACTCGATGCCCTGCAGCGCGCCATCGACCGGCTCGATACGCACCGGCGGCCGGCCCTCCTGGGTATGAATGCGCGCACCCATCCGCGCCAGAGGATCGGCCACCCGCCGCATGGGACGCTTGGACAGACTTTCGTCGCCAATCAGCGTGCACCCGAAGCGTTGGCCGGAAAGGAGCCCGATCAGCAGCCGCATCGCGGTGCCCGCGTTGCCGCAATCGAGCGGCCCGTTAGGGGCGCGCAGGCCGCCCGGCCCCACGCCGTGCACCACCACGCGGCCGCGATCAGGCCCTTCGATTCGCACGCCCAGCGCACGGAATACATTCATGGTGGAAATTGCATCAGCGCCTTCGAGAAAACCGCTGACATGCGTGGTCCCGCGCGCAATCGCTCCGAGCATGATCGAACGATGCGAGATGGATTTGTCGCCCGGTACGCGAATGCGACCGCGCAGGCTGCCGCCAGGTTGAACATCGAAGTGTCGGGTCATGCGCAGTTCCTTCGCGGAGAGTCAGCCGAGACGGCGCCGCCAGCGGCTCGCCGCCTCAAGCGCATCGATCAGGGTGGCGCGGTCACGCGATTCAATCGCGCCGATGATGCGGTCGAGCTCGGTGCGGTAACGCCCCGCCGACTCAAGCACCGCATCAGCGTTATCCAGCAGGATGCCCGCCCAGAGATCAGGAGAGGAGGCAGCGATACGACTGGTATCGCGTAAGCCGCCGCCCGAAAACTCAATCGCCGAATCGGCAAGGCCGCCGCGCGCAATCGCGGCGCCCAACGCAAAAGCCACCGCATGCGGCCAGTGCGAGACCTCGGCGAACAGCCGATCATGCGCCTCGGGCGTCATGTCGGAGATGACAGCACCGGTTGGCTCAAGTAGCCGGCGCAGCGCGCCGCAGTGCTCGCGCTGTGCATCGTTGACGGGACACAACACCCAGCGTCGGCCGCGAAACAGGTCGGGGTTGGTGGCATCCGGGCCGCTGCGCTCGGATCCCGCGATGGGATGCCCCGCCACATAGCGCGAAAACGCTGCACCCAAGGCGTTGCGAGCCGACTCGACGACACTGCGCTTGGTGCTGCCGCAATCGGTAATCCGGGTCGCCGCCCCAAGCGCGGGCGCAATGGCGCGCATCAGCGTTTCCATTGCGGGAACCGGGGCGGCCAGAACCACCCAGTCGGCGCCCTGGACCGCAGCCACCGGATCGGTGAAGGCGTCATCCACCAGGCCGAGCTCGCGAGCACGTGCCGCGTCATCACCCGGCGCACAGCCGGCGATCGAGGCGGTGACGCCTCGCGCACGAAGGGCTGCAGCAAGCGAGCCGCCGATCAGGCCAATTCCGATGATTGCGATTCGCACCACCGCTGCTCAGCCCGCGCGACTCATGACCTGGGAAAGTGCTGCAAGCAGGCGGTCATTTTCTTCGGGCAGACCCACTGAGACGCGCAGCCACTCGGGCAGACCATAACCACCCACCGGGCGCACGATCACGCCCTGGCGCAGCAGTCCCTCATAGACCGCGCCAGCATTGCCAACCCGAACCAGCACAAAGTTGCCATGCGAAGGCACATAATCGAGACCGAGCGCAGCAAAGCCCGATTGCAGCTTGGCCAGACCGTCGCGGTTCAGCCGATAGCTGCGTTCAACAAATTCATCGTCGGCAATGGCTGCGATGGCAGCGGCCTGTGCAATGGAGTTGGTATTGAACGGCTGGCGGATCCGATTCATGAGATCGGTCAGCTCGGCCTGCGCCAGACCAAACCCGATTCGCAGCCCGGCAAGCCCATACACCTTAGACAGGGTACGCGACAGGATCAGATTTGGATGCTCGCGCACCCAGCGGGTTGAATCAAAACGAAGCGCAGGATCGAGGTACTCGTTGTAGGCCTCATCGAGCACCACGACCACGCGCTCGGGCACCTGCTTCAAAAATGCCTCGACGCGCGCCGCAGGCAGAAAGGTGCCAGTGGGGTTGTTCGGATTGGCGATGAACAGCATGCGTGTGTCGGGCGTAATGGCTGCAAGCATCGCATCCAGATCATGGCCATGGTCGCGCGCGGGCACCACGATGGCGCGGGCACCAACCGCATGCGTGGCCAGCGCATACACCGCGAACGAATACTGCGAATACACCGCCGAGGTGCCTGGCTGCAGAATCGCATGCGCTGCGATCTCAAGTACATCATTGGACCCGTTACCGAGCGTGACCCAGTCAGCGGGCACCGCATAACGCGACGAAATTGCGGCCTTGAGCTCAAAACCGTTGGCATCGGGATAGCGGCCCAGCTCACTCACCGCGGCCAGCATCGCCTGCCGGGCAGACGCGGGCATGCCCAGTGGATTTTCATTGGAGGCGAGCTTCACGATATCGGCCTCGTTCAGACCGTATTCGCGCGCAAGCTCGGAAATGGGCTTGCCCGCCTGGTAGGGCGCCATGCTGCGGACGTAATCAGGGGACTGGAACTTCATGGCAATCACTCTCCGGAAACGGGGCGGGTTCGGGGCGGAACCTGGGCGGCGGCCCCCAGCGCCCTGGGATACGAACCCAGTACTTTGAAGAACGCGGCGTGGGCGCGGATCTCGGCGAGCGCAGCGGCCACCGGCGGATCGTCCTGATGCCCAAGCAGGTCAATGTAGAAGTAGTACTCCCAGCTTCCCTGGCGGGCGGGGCGCGATTCAAACCGCTTCATTGAAACGCCATGCCGTGCGAGTGGTTCGATCAGCGCATGAACCGCGCCGGCACGATCGGGCACCGAAAGAATCAGCGAGGTCTGGTCGGCGCCCGATGGGCCACACCGATAGCGGCCCACGATCAGGAATCGGGTGCGATTGGACGGATCATCCTGAATGCCGGCATCGGCAATCGTGAGGCTGTACAGCGCCGCAGCGGTTTCAGCGGCAATTCCCGCCACCTTGTCATCGAGCGAGGCGAGCCTTGCGCCCTCGGCATTGCTGGATACCGACACGCGCTCGACGCCCGGCATGTTGCGATCGAGCCAACCGGCGCACTGCGCAAGCGCCTGCGGATGCGCGCAGACGCGGGTGATGCCCTGGCGCGTGCCGGAACGCGTCATCAGGTTGTGTCGCACATCCACCGCGGTTTCACCCAGAATCGAGAGCGGCGTCTGCAGCATCAAATCGAGCGAGCGGTTCACCGCACCCTCGGTCGAGTTCTCAACTGGCACCACGCCAAAGTCAGTGTTGCCCGCCTCGGTACTGCGAAACACTTCATCGATGCTGGGGCAGGCAACCGCCTCGACGCCATGACCAAAATGCGCAAGCAGCGCCATCTCGGAAAACGTGCCCCGGGGCCCCAGATAGGCCACCCGCAGGCGACGCTCGAGTGCCCGGCATGCCGACATCACCTCGCGCCAGATCGATTGCAGCGCCGCACCCGGCAGCGGGCCCGTCGAGGCACCAAGACGCCCCAGGATCTGCGCTTCGCGCTCGGGTCGATACACCGGCGCGCCGGTGCGGTGTTTCAGTTCACCGACCTTCAGGACGACTTGCGCGCGCTGGTTGAGCAGCTCAAACAGCTGGCGGTCTACCGCGTCGATCTGCTCGCGCAGCACCGCAAGTTCGGGATCAGGCGCCGGGCCCGCCGGGACGGCGGTGCCAGGAGCCGCTGGCAACTCGCGATCGGATTGAGAACTCATCGGGAGCGTCTCCCATCGATTGAGGTTGTCGAACGGGTGGTCGGCGCTCGGTATGCGCCGACCTGGCCACCGGTCAGGCGGGTGTAGGGTCTGGCTCGCCCGAGGACTCGCCGCCCGAGGATTCGTCGCCCGATGCCTCGGGTGCCGCATCGGATTCGACCACCCGCTGAACGCCCGACAGCCGGTTGCCGTCATCCACAGCAATCAGCGTCACGCCCTGCGTGGCGCGTCCCATCAGCCGTACTTCTGCGACGCGGGTTCGCACCAGCACCCCACCGGTGGTGATCAGCATGATCTCATCGGATTCATCGACCAGCACGGCGCCGACCACCCTGCCGTTTCGCTCGGTCGTCTGGATGGCGATCATGCCCTTGGTGCCACGCCCGTGCCGTGTGTACTCGGCGATCATGGTGCGCTTGCCATAGCCATTTTCAGTTGCGGTAAGCACCGACTGCGCTTCGCTCTCGGCCACCAGCATCGAGATGACCTGCTGCCCTTCCTCGAGCATCATGCCGCGCACGCCGCGTGCCGCGCGCCCCATCGGACGCACATCGTTCTCGTCAAAGCGCACCGCTTTGCCCGCGTCCGAGAACAGCATCACGTCATGCGATCCATCGGTGACTGCCGCGCCGATCAGGTAGTCCCCTTCATCGAGATCAACCGCGATGATGCCGGCCTTCCTGGGGTTGGAAAAATCGGTGAGCGGGGTTTTCTTGACCGTGCCCAGGCTGGTGGACATGAACACGTAGTGTGACTCGTCAAAGCCGCGCACCGGCAGAACGACGGTGATTTTTTCGCCCTCGGCGAGCGGGAACAGATTGACGATAGGCCGGCCGCGCGAATTGCGCGTGCCCTGCGGCACTTCCCAGACCTTGATCCAGTACACCCGTCCCCGGTCCGAGAAACACAGAATGTACTGGTGGGTGTTGGCAATAAAGAGCTGGTCGATCCAGTCTTCTTCCTTGGTGGCGGCTGCCTGCTTGCCGCGACCACCACGCTTCTGCGCGCGGTACTCCGACAGCGGCTGGCTCTTGATGTAGCCCGAATGCGACAAGGTGACCACCATGTCCTGCGGGGTGATCAGATCTTCGGTATCGAGTTCGGTGGCGTTCAGTTCAATGACCGACCGGCGAGGATTGTTGTATTCAGCCTTCACCGAGGCAAGCTCATCGGTGATGATCTGCGTGATGCGCTCGGGGCGCGACAGGATGTCGAGCAGATCCGTGATCTGACTGATCACCTCACGGTATTCCTGAACGATCTTGTCCTGCTCCAAACCGGTGAGGCGCTGCAGACGCATCTGCAGGATTTCCTGCGCCTGGGTTTCCGACAGGCGATAAAAATCGCCCTGCAGCCCGCGACCCGGCTCGAGCCCTTCGGGCTGAAACGCGCCGATATCTGACCCCGCGCGCTCTAGCATTTCGCGGGCGATGCCGGCACGCCAGGCGCGCTCCATCAGCCGTTCACGGGCAATGGGCGGCGTGGGCGAGGCCTTGATGACTTCGATCATTTCATCGACGTTGGCGATAGCCACCGCCAGACCCTCGAGCAGGTGGCCGCGCTCGCGCGCCTTACGCAGGTCAAACACCGTGCGGCGGGTAACCACTTCGCGCCGGTGAGAGAGGAAGGCATCGAGCATCTGCCGCAGGTTGAGCAGCCGGGGCTGGCCGTCAACGAGCGCGACCATGTTGATGCCGAAAGTATCCTGGAGCTGCGTCTGCTTGTAGAGATTGTTAAGCACCACCTCGGGCACTTCGCCGCGCTTTAACTCGATGACCACCCGCATGCCCGACTTGTCGGACTCATCGCGGATGTCGGAGATGCCTTCGAGCTTGCGTTCATTGACCAGCTCGGCAATACGCTCGAGCAGCAGGCGCTTGTTCACCTGGTAGGGGAGCTCGTCGACGATGATCGAGCTGCGATTGCCGCGATCGAGATCTTCAAAGTGCGTGCGGGCGCGGATGACCACCCGACCGCGACCGGTGCGGTACCCCTCGCGCACGCCTGAAATGCCGTAGATGGTGGCCCCGGTAGGGAAATCAGGCGCCGGAACAAGTTCAATCAGTTCATCGACGCTGGCGTCAGGCCGGCGAAGCAGCAGCTGGCACGCGTCAACGATTTCGCCCAGATTGTGCGGCGGAATATTGGTGGCCATACCCACTGCGATACCCGCCGAACCGTTGATCAGCAGGTTCGGAATGCGGGCGGGCAATACGGTGGGCTCAAGTTCCTTGCCGTCGTAGTTCGGCTGAAAATCCACCGTTTCGCGGTCGATGTCGGCCAGCATTTCGCCAGCGAGCTTTTCAAGCCGGCACTCGGTGTAACGCATGGCCGCCGCGTTATCGCCGTCGACCGACCCGAAATTGCCCTGGCCATCTACCAGCGGATAGCGCAGCGAGAAATCCTGCGCCATTCGAACCAGGGTGTCGTAGATGGCGCTGTCGCCGTGCGGGTGGAATTTACCCATCACGTCACCGACCACGCGCGCGCACTTCACGTGTGACCGGTTCCAGACGTTATTCGCCTCGTGCATCGCGTAGAGCACGCGGCGGTGTACCGGCTTTAATCCGTCGCGCACGTCGGGCAACGCCCGCCCGACGATGACGCTCATCGCATAGTCGAGATATGAGCGCCGCATCTCCTCTTCGAGGCTGACGGGTAGCGTTTCCTTGGCGAACTGGTCCATGGGATGCGGCTTTATTGAGGTGCGACGTGAGGCAAAGCTTTGAATTTTAACACCCGGCTGCTCTAAACTCCCGCTGTGACCACCGCCGACACCCCCCTGCTGCTCGCCCCAACCTGGATTGCCCCGGTGGCGCCGGCCAATGGTGTGCTCACCGATCACGCAATCGTGATTCGCGGTTCCCGCATCGAGGCACTCGCCCCCCTGTCCGTCGCCCGGAACAATTACCCGGGCAGTTCAGAACTGGCGCTCCCCGGCCATCTGATCACGCCAGGCCTCATCAATCTCCACACCCATGCCGCGATGTCGCTTTTGCGTGGCGTGGGCGACGATCTGCCGCTTACCCGCTGGCTTGAAGAAAAAATCTGGCCGGCGGAAGCCAGACTGGCGGGCGCTGATTTTGTGGCCGATGGCGCGCTGCTGGCCGCCCATGAAATGCTGCGAGGCGGCGTCACCACGTTCAACGATATGTATTTCTTTCCCGAGGCAACCGCCTCGGCGGCACGCACGCTGGGCATCCGGGCCGCGCTCGGAATCATCGTCATCGGCTTCCCCACCGCCTATGCCAGCAGCGCCGGCGAATACCTCAGGAAAGGGCTTGAACTGCGCGACGCCTGTGCGGGCGATCCACTGCTCAGCTTCTGCCTCGCGCCGCATGCGCCCTACACGGTCGACGACGACACGCTGCGTCGGGTGGCGGTGCTGGCCGACGAGCTCGATCTGCCGGTACACATCCATATCCATGAAACCGCCGGTGAAATCGACCGCAGCCTGTCGCAACACGGCGTGCGGCCGCTTGCCCGGCTCGATCGGGCCGGGCTGGTCACGCCGCATCTCATCGGTGTGCATGCGGTTCACCTGGACGACGATGAAATCGGACTGCTGGCCAGTCGCGGTGCCGCAGTTGCGCACTGCCCTCACTCCAATCTGAAGCTGGCGAGCGGCATCGCGCCCATCGCCCGGCTGCTCGATGCGGGCGTCACCGTCGGCATTGGCACCGATGGGTCTGCAAGCAATAACCGGCTCGACCTGCTTGCCGAAGCGCGCACGGCAACCCTGCTCGCCAAAGGCGCGAGCGGCAGAGCGGACATCTGGCCGGCGGCGGCCGTGCTGCGATCGCTCACACTGGACGCAGCGCGCGCCCTTGGGTTGGACCGCTGCATCGGCTCGATTGAGCCGGGTAAGCAGGCCGATCTGGTCGCTTTTGACCTCGACGCGTCCGAGCTGCAACCGGTGTTCGATCCGCTCACCCAGCTGATCTACTCGGCCGGCCGGGAGCATGTCGCGGAGGTGTGGGTCGACGGCCAACATGTTGTGAAGATGCGACAACTCGGGTCAACAGACGCTGCGCGAACGCTCCGGGAGGTAGTGGCGCGGATTCCCGTGTGGCAGAATCGAGTTGTCAGTGCTTGACGGGCGTCAGGCTGATCGTCATTTGTGTCACTAGCAACGGGGATGGCAGCGCCGTTTTCGGAAAGCCAGTCAGCCCCGGGTGCACGCCCGACAGGCGCGAGATTTCGTTGCCGTAGCGCATTTACCGAGAGGAGTAACATGAACAAACAGGTCAAGTTGGCCGTCGCTGCCGCCGCGGTGGTGATCGCCATGTCGCCGGCGTCGTACGCCCAGAAAGCCGACCCGTCCAAGGGCAGTGGCTACGTTGTGGGTGCCGAACAAAACGTCGTCAAGAACGGATTTGGTCAGTGCTGGCGCACCGGTTATTTCACGCCCGCCATGGCAATCGCCGGTTGTGACGACGACCTGTTGCCTAAGCCCGCTCCTGCGCCGGCGCCAAGGGTTGCCCCGCCCCCGCCCCCGCCTCCCCCCCCGCCTGCTCCGAAGCCCCCAGCGCCGCCCCCGCCGGCACCGACCAGCGAAAAGGTCACCTTCGCCGCTGAGGCCCTGTTCGATTTCGACAAGTCGGTGGTCAAGCCGGAAGGCCGTGCGCGCCTCGATGATCTGGTAGGCAAGATCAAGGGCATCACCCTTGAGGTTGTCATTGCTGTGGGCCACACCGACGCCATTGGTACCGATGCCTACAATCAGCGTCTGTCGGTTCGCCGTGCAGAGGCTGTCAAGGCCTACCTGGTCAGCAAGGGCATCCCGGCCAACCGTATCTACACGGAAGGCAAGGGCAAGAAGCAGCCTGTCGCCGACAACCGTACCGCCGCTGGACGCGCGAAGAACCGTCGCGTTGAAGTTGAGGTGGTTGGTACGCGCCGCCGCGGCTAAACGCGCTCGGTTTCATACCGGGCCTCGCGGTCGACCGACCGAATAGTCAGTCGACCGTGATTTTGTTTCAGACCCCGTCCCCGCGACGGGGTTTTTGTTTCTGTCTATACGATGAGCGTCGTGTCTAAATCATCCGCTTTCACCGCCAACGCCGACCCCGCTGAGCTTGCCAAATTTCAGGCGCTCGCTGCCAAGTGGTGGGATCCCAATTCCGAGTTCCGGCCGCTTCACGAAATCAATCCGCTGCGGCTTGGCTGGATCAACGCCTTATGCCCATTGGAGGGTGCGACGGTGGTCGATATCGGATGCGGCGGCGGCATTCTCTCGGAAGCCATGGCCGGGCTCGGGGCAAACGTGCTTGGTGTCGATCTGGCCCGAAGGACGCTCTCGGTGGCTGAACTGCACGCGCTTGAAAGCGGCGCTCAGGTTCGCTACGAGATGATCGCAGCGGAAGCGCTTGCCGAGCGCGAGCCCGGTGCCTATGGCGTGGTTACCTGCATGGAAATGTTGGAGCACGTACCGGACCCGGCATCAACCATCCGCGCCTGTGCGGCGCTGGTCAAGCCGGGCGGCTGGGTGTTCTTCTCCACGATCAACCGCAATCCAAAGTCATTCCTGTTTGCGATCGTGGGCGCCGAGTACATCCTGAGGCTGCTACCGCGCGGCACGCACGACTATGCCAAGCTGATTCGACCCTCCGAAATGGATGCGGCGGCCCGGCGTGCCGGGCTTGCCTTGCAGCGCCTCACCGGTATGGTCTACAACCCGTTCACCCGAAAGTACCGCCTGGAAGCGGGCGATCTGTCGGTGAACTACCTCGCGGCATTCCGACGCCCGATCGAAGGCTGATCACGCGTCGTCCGGCGGCATCAGGTCCACAAGAACGGCAGGCCCATGACTCATCCCTCGCAAACCTGGCCCCATGCGGTTTTTTTTGATCTTGATGGAACGCTCGCCGACACAGCGGCAGATCTGGCTGCGCCGATCCATGCCATGCGAGCCGAAAAAGGCTTGCCGCCGCTCGACGATAGCGATCTGCGCCCACTTGCCTCCACGGGCGCGCGGGGCTTGATCGGAAGGGGCCTGGGTCTCAAGCCTGGCGACGATTCCTATGAAGCTGTGCGTGTCGACTTCATGCAGCGCTATGAGGCGGGCATGCTTGAGCGCACCCGGCTGTTCGAAGGGATGCACGATGTGCTCTCGGCTCTGGACTCAGCGGGTGTCCGCTGGGGTGTCATTAGCAACAAAATCGAGCGTCTGGTGGTGCCGATTGTGGCGGGGCTCGGTTTGTCAGTGCGCTCAGTGTGCGTAATCGGCGGCGACACGACGCCACATGCCAAACCGCACCCCGCGCCGCTGCTTCATGGCGCGCAACTGGCGGGCGTAGACGCCACCGCCTGCGTCTACATCGGCGACGATCTGCGCGACATCGAGGCGGGACGCGCGGCAGGCATGCGGACCGTCGCTGCAGCCTACGGCTATTGCGGCTCTGATCATCCGCCCGAGCGCTGGGGGGCTGATCACCTGATTCGGGAGCCGCGCGAGCTCATTGCGTGGCTGGCGCTGGGGCGCTCGGGCGTCGGTAACTGACAGTTTCGCTTTTCTCGCCCACACGGCTTCACGCGCTTCGGCCAGGGCGCCAGCCAGCTGCGGCTCAACTGGCTGCGCCGGCGCTCACGCGCCGGTGCCCTCGGCGAATACGGTCGGGCCGTGGGTGTCCATGAACTCGCTCGCTCTCGCTCGCTCAGACAGCATGGCCACCCGGTGGGGAAGCGCATGCGCTTCCCCTCACGGCCCTCG
>VGHA01000073.1 GCA_016868375.1 Betaproteobacteria bacterium
AACAGTCAGGCCTCCATGAACGCGCTGTTCGCCATAAAAGCCAAGCGCACTCTAAAATATTCCCGATCAGTAATAATGCGGTTTTCCGCGACGATATATCCCTGAAAGTTCCCGTTCGGGGCATTTGTGTTGCATGATTTCTGAGTCTGAGTCATAATTTCCCGAACGGGATTTATTTTGAACTCGATCCATGGCTACCATCACTTCTCCTCAGTCCTTAGGGACAGCCTTGCGAGCCACCAGAAAACGTCTGGGTCTGACCCAGGCCGATCTGGCCTTGGCTGCTGGCGTGGGCTTGCGCTTTATCGTCGAACTCGAGGGGGGCAAACCCACAGTGCGCCTGGAGCAGGTGCTGCGCGTTGTAGACGCCCTGGGTGGCTCTTTGTCACTCACCGGTTTGGATCCTGATCCCGCGCTGGCGTATGAAAGTCACCATGGCGCATGACATCGGTGTCTGGCTGTTTGATCAACCGGTCGGTACGTTGTCGCTGGTAGCAGGGCGGCTGAGTTTTCGTTACCACGACGACTGGCTTGCGCAGCCCGACGCAGTCGCGCTGTCGCAGTCTTTGCCGCTGGGTCCCGATGCCTTCGACGACCACCAGTGCCGGGCCTTCTTTGCCGGTCTGTTGCCTGAGGGCAATTTGCGTCGACTGATTGCTCAGCAGTGCCAGGTGTCCAGTCAAAACGACTTCGCTTTGCTCAACGCCATCGGCGGCGAATGCGCGGGTGCCATCACCTTTGTCCCGCACGGGCAGCCCTTGGCCACCGCCGATCTGGCCGGTGTCGAATGGCTGGATGAGCCGCAGTTGATGGCTTTGCTCGATGAGTTGCCGCGCCGCCCCATGCTGGCGGGGCGCGATGGCGTTCGTTTGTCATTGGCCGGCGCGCAAGACAAGCTACCCGTGGTGTTTGACGGACAGCGCATTGGCCTGCCCACAGGGGGCCAGCCCAGCACCCACATTCTCAAGCCCGCCATCGCTGCGGTGGAAGACAGCGTGCTCAACGAAGGCTTTTGCCTGGCGCTGGCGCGGGCTTTAGGGCTGCCCACCGCGCAGGCGCAGATCTTGGGCGTGCAAGGCCGCCAGGTTTTGCTGGTGGCGCGTTACGACCGCCGCGTGGGCGGTGACGGCCAACCGGTGCGCGTTCACCAAGAGGATTTCTGCCAGGCCTTGGGTGTGGTGCCCGAGATGAAATACCAAAACGAAGGCGGCCCCGACCTGAAGGCCTGCTTCGATCTGCTGCGCAAAGCCACGCGGCCCAGTGCACCGCAGGTGCTTCGGTTGCTGGATGCCGTGGTGTTCAATGCACTGATCGGCAACCACGATGCCCACGCCAAGAACTTCTCTTTGCTCTACCCAGACCAAAGCAAAAACGCGGCACCGACGCTGGCGCCGCTGTACGACATGCTGTGCACGGCCGTGTACGAGCACCTCACGCCCAAGATGGCGATGAAGCTGGGCAGCAAATACAAGTTCACCGAGGTGCAGGCGCGGCACTGGGAGCAGTTTGCACAAGCCGCTGGGCTGTCCAAGGCGCAAACCAAAAAGCGCGTGCTACAGATCGCACAGCCGTTGCCCGCCGCTGCTCGGAGTCTTCAGGCGACGCAGCCATTTGCCGGGCGGCCACTCATCAACAAGATGGTTGAATTGATGGATCAGCGCACCGCATCGACCATCCGCAGGCTGACCGAAGGTGAGCCGCTCACCCAAGTGGATGACGAAGAAACGTGAGCTTTCAAATGGGCGAGGCGACGTGAACCGATCTATCAAAATACCGCAATTGTCAGCAAAACACAGCTACAGACGTCAAGTTTGGTTGGTGGCTCATATACTGCGTTGAGTTTTGGGTCGCCAACCCACCACCAATACTCAAAATCCCAACCCTTATCCGGTTGGGATTTTTTTTTGGGGTTTACTAATAAAAACAAATACTTACGCTCGTGCCCTCGCGAGCGTTCTCCAGGCTGAGTCTATATAAATCAATAACTTACGAGTGTCCGGTTGTAACCAGCAAGCGTTCTCTTTCGAGAACTGAAACGGAAAAACAACGATCGAAGTCCGCAAGGTACGCGGGGGGTAGGTGTTGGCCGGGGGCATATCACTGCACAGCCGTGCGTCGTTTGTACTAACATTGAGTGGTCGTATATTTTTGGAGTTCCTCCATGCCCCCCGCTAGTGCAAGCCCCCGCTCCGCACGCCTCGGTCTGCGTGCTACCCCAGAACAGGAGACCGTGCTGCGCCGTGCGGCCGAAGTGGCCCACAAGTCTTTGACCGACTTTATTCTTGATGCCGCCTACCAAGCTGCGGAACAGACTTTGCTCGATCAGCGCCTGTTCATGGTTTCTGGTAGCCAATACCAAGCGCTTCTGGACATGCTGGACCGCCCGGAATCGGACAACCCCGGGTTGGTCCATCTGTTTGCTCGGCAACCTGTGTGGGCGGGTAAGTGAACATTTTGGCCCCCCAAGCGCTGGGGGCGTCGCACCGCCTGGAAGAGTTTGACTGCGGAAAACCTGCGCTCACGCAATGGCTACTGCATCATGCCCGTCAAGCGCAAGGCAGCGGCTCGGCGCGCACCTTCGTGGCCTGTGACAAGGATCGCGTCGCTGGGTACTACAGCTTGACGGTCGGCCAGATCGACACAATGGAAGCCCCGGAGCGAATTCGGCGTGGCATGGGGCAGTATCCGATCCCGCTGGTCATTTTGGCCAGGCTTGCTGTGGATCTGGACTACCAGAAGCGCGGGCTGGGCTTCAGTTTGTTGCAGGACGCTATTCAACGCACGGTCGGCATTGCCGATCAGGCAGGTATCCGGGCGCTGCTGACTCACCCCATCGATGCCGAGGCGGATGCTTTTTATCGGCGTTTCGGTTTTGAGTCCACGCCAACACACGATCGGCAGCTGATCCTGTTGTTGAAGGACGCGCGCCGCTTGATGCAGGCGATCAATCCGGCCCAGTCAAACTGACACGATGCACCACGAAATTCAATCACGAAGTTGAGCTTGGCCAGCTCCACGGGCTCGACACCACACCATAGCGCGATGGCATCGTCGATCCGGATATGGTCGGTCTGATCCCAGTAACGCAGGCAGTGGTTGAAAGTGGTGGGGGTGGGAATTGTTGGTGGGTCCTGGCTGCTTACTGGCGGGTGCTGAATGTCCAGGGGTTGATCAACTCGATACCGCAGCCCTCATAGTCGCTGGTATTGCGGGTCGCCACTGTGGCCTCGCGGGCGCGGGCAATCGCGGCGATCTGGCAGTCAAACTGGCTGATCGGCCGGCTCGCAGCGCGGCGTTCAGCAGTGATGGCGGCGTAGGCCCGCGCTGCGGGGCGATCAAACGGCAGGATACGGTCGCGGAAGTCTTCTTCGAGCAGGCCCTCGATGGCGGTGGAAAGCGCGTTGCGGCGCTTGCCCGCAGGAAGGATAGCCACGCCGTGCCGCAGTTCTGCCTCGCCGACCGTGGTGAAGTAGACCTTGGCGCCGTCCTGGGCGGCCAGCCACCGCTCGACCTGTTTCGCCGGGTCCGGCCGCAGGAGTTCAGAGAGGACGTTGGTGTCCAGGATGATCATCGAGGCTGGCGGCCGAGTTGCGGGGGCTCGCGCATCGGCTCTCGCGCGGGCAGTTCAAGATCGGCGCGCGCTCCCGGAGAGACGCGGGCGCGGATGGCCGCGGCCAAGTCGCGTGGTGAGGTGGTATCGCTCATGACCCGGCGAAGGATGTCGCGGGCCTCCTCCTCCATCGAGCGGCCGTGCTCGGCGGCGCGCACGCGCAGCCGCTGCTTGATCTCGTCATCGAGGTTGCGGATAGTGATGCTGGCCATGGCGGCGCTCCGGGGTTGCAACAGGCTTGAATTGTAATCGATGATTGCAGTGCTATCAATGAACGCGTCGCGGATCAACCCATCGGGTCGCCCGCCGCAAAAACTCTCCCGCATGGTCAGCGTGTGAACGTGGGGCCCTTGCAGCGAAAATGTCGACGATGACCAACAAAAAGAAAATCGCCGTCGATCTGCAGTCTGCTCTGTCTGGGCAGAGCCCACTGAGCATTGACCTGTACGTTGAAGTTCTGGCCGACTATGAGGACGAACTCAAAGCGTCGCTGGACAAGGACGCCGATGACGCCCTGCTGTGCATGCTGGCCGACGACGGCGATGTCGCGATGATGGTCATCGACTGGGACGGCAGCATCTACCGGAACGAAAACGCGCTGAAGAAGCTGCAGGCCATGTGGAGGCAGAGCTTCGACACCAATGTGCAGACCCTCGTGCCCATACTCAGCGATCACATCAGCCAGAAGAACCTTGGGGTGGCGGGCACCAAATGGCTGCCCGCATCCACCGATTGAAGTCCGCTGACGAACGGCGGCCCTGTTTACGAATTGAATTCGGCCACTACCCCTTGCTGGGCACTGATCGCAACTTGCGTTTAGCCAACGACAAGGCGCCAGACGTCACGATGAAGAAGCTGACTGGCGAGGGGTAATCCGACCATGGCTGCTAAGTTCGCTGAACCGAAAGGTAGCTCGCCGCAGAGCGATCCTGTTCGCGCCAGGCAAGCCGAAAGCAGTTCGCAGGGAATACTATAAAGCACGTACTTGTTTACGATCATCGACATTTTCATATGATGTCGGCATGATCTCAACCCGCTCGAATCTAGCGCTCGAACTTCTTCAAAAGAAGGGGATGGTTCGTGCGCATGAGCTCGCCCGGATCGGTGTCGCGGGTGAAACGCTCCAGCAACTTCTGCGCAGTGGCGCCCTGGTCAGGATCAGTCGGGGCCTCTATGCGGCACCAGACAGAGCGCTGAACGAGCATGATCAGCTGGCACAGCTGGCGATCAAATACCCCCACATGGTGTTTTGTCTGCTGACCGCGCTCCAGATCCACGGGCTGACCACGCAGGCTCCGCACGAAGTCTGGGTGGCGATCTCACCTAACGCCAGGGCGCCGCAGGTGAGCTATCCGCCGCTTCGCATCGTTCGGCTTTCTGATCCGGGCCTGCAGGTCTTGCCGATATCGCTCGACGGTGTTGTCCGTATTTCCGTGACCTCGGTCGCCAAGACCGTCGCGGACTGCTTCAAGTTCCGCAACAAGATCGGACTGGACATCGCGCTGGAGGCGCTCAGGGATGCCTGGCGGCAGAAAAAGGTCACCATGGATGAACTGTGGGAGTCGGCCCAGCTTTGCCGGGTGGCAAACGTCATGCGCCCCTACCTGGAGAGCCTGGCATGACGACGCGCAATCCAGCCGCGTCCGTGCGTGCGCGACTGCTCAACAAGGCGCGGGCCGACGGTGTGGACTTTCAGTTATTGCTCACCCGCTACGGTCTGGAGCGATTGCTGTGTCGGCTGAGCGTCTCGCCTGAGCGGGACAATTTTGCGGAGCCGGCGCTCTCTAAATCCCGTACATTAAAACTTTCTTTGGCATTGCAAAATCACAATAAATTATGCTTTAATTAAAACCGACGAATCAAAGCGCGCTTTCAATGACGCGAACCACTGGCACCTACACCGTCACGACCGCGCTGGGTGAGTCGGTCCGTGCCTTCGTGCCGCAACCGTTGCCCCCGGCCGACCCGGTACTGGCGTCGGCCAGCTTTGTCAACTTGAACCGGCAGGCCGGGCTGGCGTTGGCGCGCCTGGCGGGCGTGTCGGGCCTGGTGCCGTCGGTGGAATGGCTGCTCTACAGCGCAATCCGCAAGGAAGCGCTGCTCACCTCGCAGATCGAGGGCTCGCAGGCCACCCTGACCGATCTGTTTAATGACGAGGCAGGCCTGAAGGTCAGCAACACCGACGACGTCGAGGAGGTCACCAACTACCTGCGCGCGTTCCGCTGGGTACGGGGACAGTTGCGCGACCCGCAGGGCTTGCCGATCAGCGTTCGCCTGCTGTGCGAGGCGCATCGGCTGCTGCTCGATGGGGCGCGCGGCGCCGGCAAGCAGCCTGGGGAACTGCGCCGCTCGCAGAACTGGATCGGCGGCACACGCCCGGGCAACGCCATGTTCGTGCCCCCTCCGCCGCAGCAGGTGGCCGATTTGCTCACGGATCTGGAGCGGTTCATTCACGCCGCCGACGCTGATCTGCCGCCGCTCGTCAGGGTCGCTCTGATTCACGCCCAGTTCGAAACCATCCACCCCTTTCTGGATGGCAACGGGCGCATCGGACGCCTGCTGATCGCCGCACTGATGGAGCACTGGGGGCAATTGCGAGAGCCGCTGATGTATTTGAGCGGTTACCTCAAGCGGCATCAGGCCGAGTACTACCGGCGCTTGTCTGCCATCCGCACCGGCGGGGACTGGGAGGGTTGGGTGTCCTTCTTCCTGGAAGGCGTGGCTGCGGCATGTGCGGATGCCGAGCGCAGCATCATCGACGTGGCCAGTCTCATTACGGCTGATCGCAAGCGACTGCTGGAGTCGGCCAAGGCCGGGCCGATCAGTTACCGGCTGTTCGAACTGCTGCCGGTGATGCCGCGCTTCAACGTCGAGCATGTGCGCCGGCGGCTGGACACGACGTTTCCAACCGCCAGCGCCGCCGTCAAACTTCTTGAAGATGTCGGCATCGTGGGCGAACTGACCGGCCAAAAGAAGAACCGCATCTACAGCTACCAGGCCTACGTGGAGTTGCTCTCCCGGTGACGGGAGCCCGCGGGCCCGCCGCAGCCCGCGCCAGTGCTCATTGGCTCGGGAAGCCAGTCGGCACATGGTCAACCGTCCGCCACCATCAAAAGCAAGGGGTCTCAGATGGGGCCCTTTGCTTTTGGACGCGACCTTGCGCAGGAATCAAAACCGCGTCCGGAACGGACGCCGCGGTCTGCAAGGCCGATTCCCGACGTGCGGATCATCGATTTCGTCGACACCGGCTACCGGGCGCTGCTGCGGATGTGGGACAAGCGCCAGCGCGGCTACCGGGCGATGGGGTACCGCGTCAAGGCGCAGCGCAAGCTTGGCGAAATCAGCGAAGTTTGCTCCGACACAATGGCTTAGCTGCGATTGTTTGGAGAGAAACGAGCGATATCGGTGCCAGCTCGACACCTGTCTTCTTTGTCGCAATAATTGCGACAAATTGACCCCTATGTGCGACAATTGGTTCATCTGATCGCAAAGGGGCTCCCATGTCTGAACGCATCAACGCTCGTCTGTCGAAACCCTTGGCTGAATTCGTGGAGCGAATGGTCGGTGAAGCGGGTCTTTACGAAACGCCCAGCGAATACGTACGCGACCTGATCCGACGTGACATGGAACGGCGTGCCGGCCAGTTTGTGCAGAATGCCATCCTTGCCGGTTACCGAGACGTGGCTGCAGGCCGGGTCTTTGCCTCCAGCGGCGACTTCAAGGCCGACATGGCGGTGCTCGACCGCAAGGAAGCCGATGGCTGGCAATGATGTCCCGTCACCCGCAACGTTCCTGCTGACTCGGAATTCGGCGCTGGATTTACGCTGTATCCACGCGCGGTCACGCCGTGAATGGGGCGTAAACGCTGCCGACCAGTACATTGCCGATCTGTACGCTGCGATGGGCACTGCGGCCGCCAATCCGGAGAAGGGGCGCTTGCGGCAGTACCGATCGGCGCCGTTTCTGATGATTCCGGCGCGACAGCGCTTTGTCATCTACGACCTCGTGCCGCAAGGCATCGCGGTGCTGGCCATTCAGCACCAGGTGCGTGACATCGAAACGCTGATTGTGGAACTGACCCCTGCTTTCGTGACCGAAGTGGAGCGTTTGAAGCGACAGGTCTGATGCATTCCGGCTGCGCCAACCCGCAGCAGCCCGCGCCATCGCTCATTGGCTCGGGAAGCCGGCCTGCATGCGCCGTAGTCAGCGCGCTACCCGGTGACGTTCGGTGACATGCCAGCACCGACCTAGGGTAGCTTTGTCACCGATACAACTACTCAGTGGCTAATGAAATTGCGTAGCCGTTTCGCTGCAGCAGCGCACACCGCTGCGCCTCGGCGAGGTCAGCTTCAACCATTTCTTTGCACATTTGCTGAACCGTAATTTCGGGTATCCAGCCAAGCTTGGTTTTGGCTTTGGTTGGGTCGCCCAGCAGTGTTTCCACCTCGGTAGGACGGAAGTACCGGGGGTCAACCTGAACGACCACCTGGCCGGGCTTCATTGCGGGTGCTTTGTTGCCTTCCACCGCTTCAACCACCGCCACCTCGTCAACACCCTGGCCTTCAAAGCGCAGCCGTACGCCGAGCTCTTGAGCGCTCCAGGCAATGAACTGACGAACGCTGTGCTGCACGCCCGTGGCAATGACGAAGTCATCGGGCGTTTCTTGCTGCAGCATTAGCCATTGCATGCGTACGTAGTCGCGCGCGTGCCCCCAGTCGCGTAGCGCATTCAAATTGCCCATGTACAGACAGGTGTCCAGGCCTTGGGCAATATTTGCGAGACCCCGGGTAATTTTTCGGGTAACAAACGTTTCCCCCCGGCGCGGGCTTTCATGGTTGAACAACACGCCGTTGCAGGCGTACAGGCCGTACGCCTCGCGATAATTCACCGTAATCCAGTAGGCATACATCTTTGCCACGGCATACGGGCTTCTGGGGTAAAACGGCGTGGTTTCTTTTTGCGGCACTTCCTGCACCAGACCATACAACTCGCTGGTCGAGGCCTGATAAAACCGGGTTTTCTTTTCAAGCCCCAGAATGCGAATGGCCTCAAGCAGTCGTACCGTGCCAAGTGCATCAACATCGGCCGTATATTCGGGCGATTCAAAGCTTACCGCCACATGGCTCATGGCCCCCAGGTTGTAAATTTCATCAGGCTGGGTTTGCTGAACAATGCGAATCAAATTGCTCGTGTCGCTTAAATCGCCGTAGTGCAGGCGAAACCGCGCGTTATCCACATGCGGGTCTTGGTAGATATGGTCAACCCGTTGGGTGTTGAACGAACTGGCCCGGCGTTTGACGCCGTGGACCGTATAGCCCTTTTCCAGCAGAAACTCAGCCAGGTAAGAGCCGTCTTGCCCGGTAATGCCAGTGATGAGTGCAACTTTGCCAGTGTGTGCCATGGGGTGTGGGATAGGAGTGTTGAACCGCTTCGGGGATTGCGGTGGAGTGGGTTGAATGATAGCCGCAATGGCCGCAACCTGGTTTCCGCATCCAGCCGTTCAGCGGCGCCAGCACGTAGTCGCCAAGCCCCGCCCACCGCTCAGCTGTGGGACTGATACTTTGCGATGCGAGTCGATAAAGACTACATTCGGGCTAAGCAGGATCGCCTCACAGAACAAATAATCACCATGCCCGCTTCCACACACATCCTTGTTACCGGCGGAGCGGGCTACATTGGCTCGCACACCGCTCTGGCGCTACTCCAGGCCGGGTTCGATGTCACAGTGATCGACAACCTGTCCAACAGTTCCGACGAATCGTTGAAGCGCGTCGCGCGTATTGCTGGGAAGGCGCCGCGCTTCGTCAAGGCCGACATCCGCGATCGCGAGCAACTGAATGCAGTGTTTGGGATGCAGCCGGTGAACGCGGTCATTCATTTCGCCGGCTTGAAGGCGGTAGGCGAAAGTGTGCAGGTACCGCTTCGCTATTACGACAACAATGTGGCCGGCACACTAAGGCTGTGCGAAGCCATGGCCGAGCACGGTGTGTTTACGCTGGTATTCAGCTCGTCAGCAACCGTGTATGGCGACCCAGCCACAGTGCCAATTCGGGAAGATCAGCCGCTTGGTACACCCACGAACCCTTATGGGCGATCGAAGCTGATGATCGAGCAGATGCTTACGGATTTGGCTGCGTCGGATGCGCGCTGGCACGTGGCGCTGCTGCGCTATTTCAATCCGGTGGGGGCCCACGAAAGCGGTTTGATGGGTGAAGACCCCAACGGTATTCCGAATAATTTGCTGCCTTACATCGCACAGGTAGCCGCCGGCAAACTGCGCGAGCTGTCGGTGTTCGGAAACGACTATCCGACAGCCGATGGCACCGGCGTGCGCGACTACATTCATGTGGTGGACCTCGCCGAAGGGCATCTCAGCGCGTTGAACGCGCTCAAGGCTCGGCCGGGTGTGAGCGTATGGAACCTGGGAACGGGGCAGGGCTACAGCGTGCTGGAAATGATTCGAGCGTTCGAATTGGCCAGCGGTAAGACGATTCCTTTTCGTATTGCGCCGCGCCGTGCGGGCGACATTGCGATGTGTTTTGCCGATGCGTCACGCGCAGAAATCGAGCTGGGCTGGCGGGCAAGGCGCAGGTTGAAAGCCATGATGGAGGACACGTGGCGGTGGCAGGCGGGGAATCCAGAGGGCTATCGAACGAAGCCATGACCTACTACAACATCGTCACCATTGAAGGGGACGGCATCGGCCCCGAAGTCTGCCGGGCAGCTGTGCGTGTCCTCACCGAAGCCTGCGGCACCGACCGGTTGCGCTTCATCGCCCATGAGGGCGGGGCCACCCACTATGCTCGCAGCGGCGACGTGCTTCCGGCTGACACTTACGAAGCCTGCCGCTCGGCTCATGCCATCTTGCATGGCGCGGCCGGCCTGCCTGGCATCACCTACCCCGACGGCACCGAGGTTGGAAACGATCTGCACCTGCAACTTCGCTTCAAGCTCGACCTGTACGCCAACGTGCGGCCCATTCGGTTGGTTCGCGGCGTCAAGTCAACGCTAGCGGATTGGCAGCCGGGTCAGATTGACTACGTGATCATTCGCGAAAACACCGAGGGTCTGTACGCAAGCCGGGGCGCAGGGGTGAATCTGCGTAGCGAGGTGGTCACCGACACGCTGGTGATGACACGCAAGGGCGTCGAACGGGTGGCGCGCTTTGCGTTTCAGTTGGCGCGCCAGCGATCGGGGGCGCCGCGCGACGGGCGCCGTCGCGTCACCGTGTGCGACAAGGCCAACATTCTTCGCAGTTATGCTTTTTTTCGCGCGGTGTGCGCCGAGGTAGCGGAGCAATTTCCTGATGTGGAAATTGATTACGCCTATGCCGACGCCATCACCGTCCACATGCTGAAGCGCCCCGATTTTTACGACGTGATCGTTGCTGAAAACATGTTCGGCGACATTCTGTCGGACCTGGGTGCGGGCACCATCGGTGGGCTAGGAATGGCGCCTTCGGCCGAACTGGGCGACGAGCGGGGGCTGTTTCAGGGAGCACACGGCTCGGCGCCCGATATCGCCGGGCTTGATGCGGCCAGTCCGCTAGCCACCATTTTGTCGGGCGCGATGATGCTGCGATGGCTGGGCGAGCAGCATCACGACCTCGCGTTGCGCGAGGCGGCTGGCCGAATTGAGTACGCTGTGGAGGCGGTGCTGGCGAAAGGCGATGTGGTGCCGGCGGATCAGGGCGGCAGCGCGCGATGCTCTGAAGTGACTGATGCGGTATGCCGGCAGATGGGCTGATTCGGTGATCCGACGAACGCGCCAGGGGGCGGTTTGCTGAGTCCGGCTGGCGTGTCACGACCATGGGGAAATCACGGGCACGACCTTGCGACCGTGTCGCCGATAGATGTGAAAGTCTCGGTCGAGCGTGAGAACGCGACAAGGCTCAAACAGTTCCGACATCCGAAGCAGGCACGCGTCTGCCAGCGAGGCTGGCACGTTGTCGTAGCGTTCGAACAGCGCGCGAACCGATGCGATCTGCTCGCCCAGCGGTAGGCCGATACGCACCACACCGCGCTCCAGAAAGGCGAGCGCACTTGCCGGATTAAACCCCTGACGCGCGAGCAGAAAACACGTTTCGGCCACGACCGCTTCGCAGGTGAGCAATGGGCCCGTGTGGCGGCTGAATTGCTCCCGAGCCCAGGTGTGGTGATTATCGCTTCGACACAGCAACGCAACCCATGGGCCCGTGTCGAGGATCAGGTTCATCAGCGAAGGCCAAAGCCCGCAAGATGGTCTGGATTGCTCGATAGATCAGCGGGTCCGCCTTCGAAGCATCCCACCAGGTCCATGACGGAATCCAGGGAACTGCCAGCGTCCGATTTCGCGGTGGACTGCCGAATGTAAGCCGCCAGTGCCTGCCGGACCACCTCAGACTTGCTAAGGTGCTCTCGGCGGGCGAGTGCGGCAAGCTGTTCGTCCAGCTGCTCCGGCAACTTTACGGTGAGGGTGTTCATAGCGAATTGGTATTACCAACGGTCTATGGATATTACCAGCATCTCGCGCGGATTTTGTCATTGCGACACCGCATGGCGGTGGCTGGGACCGTGGAGACAAATGTTTCCCGGGCGCCAGACCTAAACCCCACCACCCGGCACCCTCACAAACCCCTCCATCAGCACTCTGGCGCTTCGACTCATAATCGCCTTCTTCACCACCCACTCGCCGCCTTCCTGGCTGGCCTCTGCGCCCACCCGCAGCGTGCCGGACGGATGGCCAAAGCGCACCGACTGTCGCTGACCACCGCCCGCGGCAAGGTTCACCAACGTGCCCGGTATGGCGGCCGCAGTGCCGATGGCCACCGCAGCCGTGCCCATCATCGCGTGATGCAGCTTTCCCATTGAGAGCGCACGAACCAGCAGATCGATGTCTTGTGCTGCCACGGCTTTGCCGCTGGAGGCGGTGTAGCTTTTTGGCGGCGCGACGAACGCCACCTTGGGCGTGTGCTGACGGCGTGCGGCTTCACTGAGTTCGCGGATCAGACCCATACGAATGGCACCGTGCGCGCGAATGGTTTCGAACATGGCCAACATGCTGGCGTTGCCGTTAACGGCATCTTGCAGCTCAGTGCCCGTAAGGCCTACCGCATCGGCATTGATTAAGATGGTGGGAATGCCGGCGTTGATCATGGTGGCCTTTAAGGTGCCTACGCCGGGCACCTCGAGATTGTCGACCAGATTGCCGGTGGGGAACATTGCGCCGCCCGCGCCTTCTTCTTCGGCAGCGGGGTCCATGAACTCAAGCTGCACTTCAGCGGCCGGGAAGGTAACGCCGTCAAGCTCAAAGTCGCCGGTTTCCTGCACCTGGCCCTCGGTGATGGGCACATGGGCAATGATGGTCTTGCCGATGTTTGCCTGCCAGATGCGAACCACGGCCACGCCGTTGTGGGGCACGCGTGTTGGATCAACCAGCCCGTTTGAGATGGAAAACGGGCCCACCGCCGCGGACAGATTGCCGCAGTTGCCCGACCAGTCAACAAATGCCGAATCGATGGACACCTGGCCAAACAGGTAATCGATGTCGTGATCAGCGCGGCTGCTTTTGGACAGAATCACCGTTTTACTGGTGCTGGAGGTGGCGCCGCCCATGCCGTCAATCTGCTTGCCGTACGGGTCGGGGCTGCCGATGACTCGCATCAGTAAACGATCACGGGCCTCACCCGGCGACTGCGCAGCAACGGGCAGATCATTCAGGCGAAAAAACACGCCCTTGCTGGTGCCGCCACGCATGTACGTGGCGGGAATACGAATTTGAGGGGCGTGGTGCGGATGGGCCATGACAGGGTGTCCTTGCGGGGGCCGAATAACAATCAGGCGGCTTGACCGGCTTCCAGAAAATCTTGCGCGAAGCGCTGTAATACGCCGCCCGCCTCATAAATGGAAACCTCTTCAGCGGTATCCAGGCGGCAGGTGACAGGCGCTTGCACAGTGTCGCCATTGCGACGCCGAATAACCAGCGTCAGCGTGGCGCGCGGTGTGCGCTCGCCAATCACGTCAAAGGTTTCGGTGCCATCAATGCCCAGCGACAGACGGGTGGTGCCGGGCTTGAACTCAAGCGGAAGCACACCCATGCCAATGAGATTGGTGCGGTGAATGCGCTCAAAGCCTTCGGCCACAATGGCCTCGACGCCCGCAAGCCGTACGCCTTTGGCCGCCCAGTCACGCGAAGAGCCCTGACCATAATCAGCCCCGGCAATGATGATGAGCGGCTGACCACGATTCATGTAGGTTTCGATGGCTTCCCACATGCGCATCACCTTGCCCTCGGGCTCAACGCGTGCCAGCGATCCTTTTTTCACCTTGCCATCGATGACAGCCATTTCGTTGAGCAGCGTGGGATTGGCAAACGTCGCGCGAAGCGCGGTGAGGTGGTCGCCCCGGTGGGTGGCGTATGAGTTGTAGTCTTCCTCGGGCAGACCCATTTTCTTCAGGTATTCACCGGCTGCGCTGTCGGGAAGAATGGCATTGGACGGCGACAGGTGATCGGTGGTGATGTTATCGCCCAGTACCGCGAGCGGACGAAGCCCCCGAAGCGTGCGCTCGCCGGCCAGCGCGCCTTCCCAGTAAGGGGGCCGCCGAATGTAGGTGGACTGCGGGCGCCAGCTGTAAAGCGGTGACACCTTCTGGTTGTCGTCGCGACGGATGTCAAACATTTGCGTGTACACGCGGCGGAACTGCTCAGGCTTGACTGCCGCGCGCATCACTGCATCAATTTCTTCATCACTGGGCCAGAGATCTTTCAGACGAATTTCACGGCCATCATGAACGGTGAACACGTCTTTTTCGATATCGAACCGGATGGTGCCCGCAAGGGCGTAGGCCACCACCAGCGGTGGTGAGGCAAGGAATGCCTGCTTGGCATACGGATGGATACGCCCGTCAAAGTTTCGATTGCCCGACAGCACTGCAGTGGCGTAAAGATCGCGATCGATGATTTCCTGCTGGATTTTGGGGTCAAGCGCACCGGACATGCCGTTGCAGGTGGTGCAGGCAAAGGCCACCACGCCAAAGCCCAGTTTTTCAAGCTCGGGCATGAGACCCGACTCGCGCAGATATTCGGCGCCCACCCGCGAGCCAGGCGCAAGCGACGTTTTAACCCAGGTCTTACGTTGCAGCCCCAGGCGGTTGGCGTTGCGGGCCAGCAGCGCTGCAGCAATGACGTTGCGCGGGTTGCTGGTGTTGGTGCAACTGGTAATGGCTGCAATGATGACCGCGCCATCAGGCATCTGGCCTGGCACTTCCTGCCATGGGGCTGCGATGCCCTTGGCGGCCAGGTCGGCCGTGGCCACGCGTGCGTGCGGGTTGGAGGGCCCCGCCACGTTGCGCACCACGGTGGACAGATCAAATTGAAGCGTACGCTCGTATTGCGCGTGGGCCAGGCTGTCGGCCCAGAGCCCAGCGGTTTTCGCATAGGTTTCAACCAGCTTTACCTGCGTGTCGTCGCGGCCGGTGAGCTTCAGGTAATCGATGGTTTGCCCATCGATAAAGAACATGGCTGCCGTGGCGCCGTATTCGGGCGCCATGTTGGAGATGGTGGCGCGATCGCCCAGCGAAAGCGCTGCTGCACCTTCGCCGTGAAACTCAAGATAGGCGCCCACCACTTTTTGTTTGCGCAGAAATTCGGTAAGCGCAAGCACCACGTCGGTGGCCATGATGCCCGGGGCCGGCCTGCCGGTAAGTTCAACGCCGATGATGTCGGGCAGCCGCATCCACGAGGCACGGCCCAGCATCACGTTTTCGGCTTCCAATCCGCCCACACCGATGGCAATGACGCCCAGCGCGTCAACATGGGGCGTGTGGCTGTCGGTGCCGACGCATGTGTCGGGGAAAGCCACGCCGTCATGCACCTGAATGACCGGCGACATTTTCTCCAGATTGATCTGGTGCATGATGCCGTTGCCCGGGGGAATGACGTCGACGTTTTTGAACGCAAGCCGCGTCCAGTCGATGAAATGGAAGCGGTCTTCGTTGCGCCGATCTTCAATGGCGCGGTTCTTTTCAAAGGCCTGCGGATCGTAGCCACCGCACTCGACAGCAAGCGAGTGATCCACAACAAGCTGCACGGGCACCACCGGGTTCACCTGGGCCGGGTCGCCCCCCTGGTCGGCGATGGCATCGCGCAGGCCGGCAAGGTCAACCAATGCGGTTTGACCAAGAATGTCATGGCAGACCACGCGCGCCGGATACCAGGGGAAGTCGAGGTCGCGCTTGCGATCAATGAGCTGCCTGAGCGAGTCGGTGAGCGTGGCAGGAGCGCAGCGGCGGACCAGGTTTTCGGCCAGTACACGCGAGGTGTAGGGCAGGGTGTCCCAGGCGCCGGGCGCGATGTGATTGACGGCGGCACGGGCGTCGAAGTACTCGAGCGAGGTGCCGGGCAGGCGGGTGCGGTATTGAGTATTCATGGGCTGATAGTTTAGCGAACGACCCTGACGCGAAGCTTATCGGTGCGCAGCCCGATGCTTTTCAACCCCACTCTTCGCGCAGCAGTTCCAAGCGCTCAAACACCACACGGTCGCTGACCACAAACAGGTCGGCGTCGCCCCCCAGGGCTTCATGACTGACCCAATGCCAGGACGGAATGGTGAACACATCATTGGGGCCCCACTCGAATTCGGCATCACCGATGCGCGACCGGCCATGCCCTGATACCACCAGGCACATCGACGTGTAAGCGCCGCGGCGTGTGCGCGTGCGGGAGCCCGCGTCGAGCCGCATCGCGTAGCAGTCAAGCGTTGGCATCACGGCACCGCCGGTGGCGGGGTTCACATAGCGAAGGGTGCAGGCGCCGTCGGCACCTGGCGCGGTGGCGGCCAGCGTCTGACGGGTGGCCTCGCCCGGATAGTGGAACTTGGGCGAGCAGCCGGGCACGGTGGCGGCCTCGGGCGAGGTCAGCCCCGCGGCCTGCCAGACGCGCTCTTCACCGGCATCCACTTTCCAGAAGTCATCGTCGGAAGGATTGCCCGCCTCGAAGAAGTGTGCATTGAGTGCGCACAGCAGGGAGAGATCATGAGCGTGCTCGCGGGGAGAGGACCAGACAGCCGATGGTGCGGGATTTTCAGTGGCGCTCGCAGCGGGTGTCAACACGGGAGGGTCCGATTCGGGAGCCTTGGACGCAGGGTAAGCGAACTGCCACTACCGGAACGGATTGACGATTCGTAACGTTCGCTGAAAAGCCCGCCCGTGCTGCATATCTTCTGAGTAAAGCGTTCGCGCCTGAGCATCCAGCGCGGCGGAAACGATCATGGCATCGTAGAGCGACAGACGGTGCCTGGCGCATAGATCAATTCCCCGCTCATGGATGGCCTCGGTAAGCGGAATGACCCGGCATACCGCGCGCAGGGTGGCGAGCATCTCTTTCACCTGAGAGATCGGGAGTAAAAGATTTCTCAGGGCGACCGACGCAAACTCGTTCAGTACCTGAACACTGATGATGCCGCCCGCCTCGATTAAAGACTCAGCCCGATCAGCCTTGCGCGGGTCGTCTGAAAGCAGATACAGCAGCACATTGGTATCAATGAACGGCTCATTAGCGCTCATTTGACTCAAACCGATCGAAACGGAATGTGGCGGGCAGGCTTCCCCGGTACTTTCGCAGCCGCTGAAGCAGTTCGCGACGCCCTGGCATTTTGGCGACTTCGAGGGTTCTGCGGTTGGCGAGATGGAGTTCGATCTGGTCGCCTTCCTTCAGCTCCAGCGCACGAACCACTGAGGCCGGAAGGCGGACCGCGAGGCTGTTACCCCATTTAGAGACCTGCATTGCTGACTCTCTGGATATACGTATGCTTAAAGTATATCCGGCGCCTGCAGGCGTGGCGAGGCGAAGCCCGCGTTAGCTGGAAAGTTCTAACGCCAGCTTGCGTAATGCGGGCTTATCAGGTTTACCCACAGCTGTTTTGGGCAACGCTTCCAGCTGGCGGACATGCGCGGGCAATTTGTAGCGCGTAAGGCGCGCAGCAAGGTGCTCCAACAACGCGTCAGTGTTCAACGCGGGCGAGCGCGCCACCACGTACGCCACCAACGCCTCACCCCGATAGCTGTCAGGAATGCCCACCACCGAGGCCTCCTGCACCTCTGGATGCGTCAGTAGCGCTTCTTCAACCTCGCGCGGATACACATTGAAGCCACCCACGATCACCATGTCTTTTTTTCGGTCGCGGATGAACAGATAGCCGTCTTCGTCAAACTCGCCGATGTCGCCGGTGTACAGCCAGCCGTCGCGCAGCGCGCTGGCGGTTTCCTCTGGCAATCCGCGGTAGCCCTGCATGATCTGCGGGCCGCGTGCGCGGATTTCGCCGCTGGTACCGGGCGGCAACACGCTTGAACCCGATTCAAGATCAACAATCTGAATATCGGTGCGTGGCAGGGCAACGCCGACCGACCCCGGCTTACGCACGCCATTCACCGGGTTGTAGCTGAGCACGGGACCGGCCTCGCTCTGACCGTAGCCTTCGACCACCGTGCATCCGGTGGCCTGTTGCCAGCGCTCGAGCACCGCCACCGGCAGGGCCGATGCCCCTGAATAGCACAAGCGCAGCGACTGCAGCCTTGCCGATGCGAAGCCCTCGTGGGCCATGAGCCCGGTGAACAGCGTGGGGCTGCCCGAGAACAGCGTGATCTGATGACGCGCGATGGCCTCGAACACCCACTCAGGGCGGTAGCGCGGCAGGATCACCAGTGTGCCTCGGCAATACA
>VGHA01000074.1 GCA_016868375.1 Betaproteobacteria bacterium
AGACCCTGACATGGCGCTAAGGCTGCTTGGCGAGGCCTGCAAGACGGCAGTCATCGAAGGCACGCGGGCCGGGCAAGCGCCCAGGTCGGTCATCATCGGCGGCGCCGGACTCTTCGGCTATGCTCGTTCGCTCGCTTCATCGGTTTCGGTGCCGTTGCTGGACAGCGTGCTGTGCGGGCTGAACATGGCAGAACAGCGCGTCGGATTACCCGGTCAACGGCCACCTCAGGTCCCTCTTTCTTAACCGCCCTGCAACCCAGGCATGGCTCTTGCCTTGAACCTCCGCCTCACAACCCAGGAGTTCCCGATGAGATTTGTCCGTCGAACCTCGCTCGCTCTGCTGCTGGCAGCGGCCATTCCGCTGTCCGCCCAATCCCAGGAAAAGGTGCTTCGCATCGCCATGACCGCAGCCGATATTCCGCGAACGCTCGGTCAGCCCGATCAGGGCTTCGAAGGCAACCGGTTCACCGGTATCCCCATGTACGACGCACTCACGCACTGGGATCTCAGCAAGGCCGACGCGCCGAGCGTTCTGATACCCGGACTCGCCCTCAGTTGGGCTGTCGACGAAAAAGACCGCACTAAGTGGGTCTTCAAGCTGCGTCAGGGCGTCAAGTTCCATGACGGTTCAAACTTCAACGCCGACGCGGTGGTCTGGAATGTGCGTAAGGTGCTCGATAAATCAGCGCCCCACTACGACCCCAGCCAGATCGGTGTCACGGTATCGCGGATGCCCACGCTGGCGAGCGCCCGAAAAATTGACGACTCCACGGTTGAGCTGACCACGAGCGAGCCGGATTCGTTCCTGCCGCTCAACCTCACCAACCTGTTTATGGCGTCCCCCGCGCACTGGCAGCGCAAGTTCGACGCAACGCCGGGCAACCTGCCTGCCGAAGAGCGCGCGAAGCAGGCCTGGACTGCATTCGCCGCAGACGCATCGGGTAGTGGCCCGTTTCGCATGACCCGATTTGTACCTCGCGAACGTCTTGAGGTCGCAGCGAACAAAGCTTACTGGGACCCTGCCCGTACGCCCAAAATCGACCGCGTCGTGATGTTGCCCATGCCCGAGGCCAACGCACGCACGGCAGCGCTGCTCTCCGGTCAGGTTGACTGGATCGAGGCACCGGCGCCCGACGCAATCGCCACGATCCGCAATCGCGGTTTCACCGTCTATTCCAACCAACAGCCGCACGTGTGGCCGTGGCAGCTTTCGTTTGCTGAAGGCTCTCCCTGGCTGGACAAGCGCGTACGTCACGCTGCGAACCTGTGCGTAGACCACGCGAGTCTGCAGAAGCTGCTCGGTGGCATGATGGCAGTTCCGAAGGGAACGGTTGATCCGACCCACCCGTGGTGGGGCAACCCGTCGTTTGACATCAAGTTTGATCCGAACGCAGCGCGCAAGCTCATGACCGACGCGGGCTTTTCCGCGAGCAAGCCGGTTCGGGTGAAGGTGCAGATCTCGGCCTCCGGCTCGGGTCAGATGCAGCCCCTGCCCATGAACGAGTTCGTGCAGCAATCGCTTAAGCAGTGCTTCTTTGATGTCACCTTTGACGTCATCGAGTGGAACACGCTGTTCACCAACTGGCGCCGTGGTGCAAAAGACCCGACCGCCAATGGTGCGCACGCGACCAACGTGAGCTTTGCGGCAATGGACCCCTTCTTCGCAATGGTCCGGTTCACGTCCACCAAAACATTCCCGCCGGTGTCAAACAACTGGGGATACTTTGGCAATGCTGAGTTTGACAAGCTGATCTCCGATGCGCGGACCACCTTCGAAGACAAAGCCCGTGATGTGGCACTTTCCCGCCTGCACAAACGCATTGTTGAAGAAGCCCCGTTTGTCTGGATCGCTCACGACGTCGGCCCCAGGGCAATGTCCGCCCGGGTGAGAAACGTTGTTCAGCCTCGCAGCTGGTTCATCGACATTGCAACGATGTCGATGCAGTAAGTTCGCGGTGGCGCCGCGCCCTGGCCTGTGCCCGGGCGCGGTGCAAATAGCGTAATCGATCGCAGCCTTGCTGTCCTATCTGATTCGTCGTCTCGTCTACGCGCTACCCATCATGCTGGGGGTGGCGCTGGTGTGTTTTGCGCTCGTTCACATTGCACCGGGTGATCCGCTGGTCTCGGTGCTTCCGCCCGACGCATCTGCCGAACTGGCAGCCCGCATTCGTCAGCTCTACGGCTTCGATCGCAGCTACCCGGAGCAGTTCGTGTCATGGCTGTGGCGCGCCATTCAAGGCGATCTGGGCACCTCCATCGCCACCGGCCGGCCGGTGCGCGATGAGGTCTTCCGCGCAGTCGGCAATACGCTGCGACTGGCCGCAATTGCCACGCTGATCGGTTTCATCCTCGGGTCGCTGTTCGGCTTTGTCGCCGGCTACTTCCGAAACACCTGGATTGATCGGCTTGCGTCGTTTCTGTCGGTGCTCGGCGTCAGCGTGCCGCACTACTGGCTGGGCATGGTGCTGGTCATTGCGCTGTCGGCGCTCACGGGAATTCTGCCTGCCAGTGGCGCTGGACCTGGCGGTTCAGACCGCTGGGCCTGGGACTGGGAACACATGCGGTTTATGGTGCTGCCCGCACTCACGATGTCGGTTATCCCAATGGGAATCATCGCCAGAACCGTGCGTGCGCTGGTGGCCGACATTCTTGAGCAGGAATTTGTCATCGGTCTGCGCGCCCGCGGCCTGACTGAGTTCGGCGTCTTTCTTCATGTCGTCAAAAACGCTGCGCCCACCGCACTTGCCGTGATGGGCTTGCAACTGGGTTACCTGCTGGGTGGATCCATTCTCATTGAAACCGTGTTCTCCTGGCCGGGCACCGGATTCCTGCTCAACTCGGCAATCTTCCAGCGCGATTTGCCTTTGTTGCAGGGAACCATCCTGGTGCTCGCCATGTTCTTCGTGCTGCTCAACCTGTTGGTCGATATGGTGCAGGGCACGCTCGACCCACGGATTTCGCGCGGCTGATGGCCATCACCATGACCTCCAGCAACCTTTCCCCAACTGCTGTCGAGCGCTCGCAGGGTTACTGGACCGGGGCAGCCCGCAAGCTGTTGCGTGACCCGGTTGCGGTGGGCTCGGGCCTGATTGTGCTGACGCTGCTCATCCTGGCCGTATTTGGACCGTGGCTCGCGCCCGCCGATCCTTACGCCTCATCGATGCTCGGCCGCCTGAAGCCGATTGGAAGCCCCAACTATGTTCTCGGCAGTGACGAGCTCGGGCGCGACATGCTGTCGCGGCTCATCGTCGGTGCCCGTCTCTCTTTATTCATGGGCCTCACACCCGTGCTGCTTGCCTTCGTGATCGGCACGTCACTCGGGCTGCTCGCGGGCTATGCGGGCGGCTGGATCAATAGCGCCATCATGCGAACCGTGGACGTGCTGTACGCGTTCCCCTCGGTGCTGCTTGCCATTGCGCTGTCTGGCGCGCTCGGCGCAGGCATCTTCAATGCCCTGCTCTCGCTCACCATCGTCTTCACGCCGCCAATCGTTCGTGTGGCGGAAAGCGTCACCACGCAGGTCCGGGGCCGCGACTTCGTTGAGGCCGCCCGGGCATCCGGCGCCAACGCGCTGACCATCGTTCGCGTTCATGTGCTTGGCAATGTGCTGGGCCCCATTTTCGTGTATGCCACCAGCCTGATCGCGGTATCAATGATCCTGGCGTCGGGGCTCAGCTTCCTGGGCCTGGGGGTTCGTCCCCCCGAGCCGGAATGGGGCTTGATGCTGAACACCCTGCGCACAGCCATCTACACGCAACCTTGGGTGGCGGCGTTGCCCGGCGCAATGATCTTCATCACCTCGATCGCGTTCAACCTGCTGTCGGATTCCCTGCGCTCGGCCATGGATGTGAAGAACTGATCGTGGGCGCTTCCCTTTCCCGTCCGGGCTCCGCCGCGCCTCTGCTCGAGATTCGCGGCCTGGTCAAGCACTTTCCTCTTACTGCGCCGATTGGTGCAAAGCGCCCGGTGGTCCGCGCGGTGGATGGCATTGATTTCCGCGTGTTTGCTGGCGAGACGCTTGGCGTAGTCGGAGAGTCGGGTTGCGGCAAAAGCACCACCGCGCGTCTGCTGATGAATCTCATCAGCCCCACCGCCGGCGAAATCATTTTTGACGGCTGCCAGGTCGGTTCGTCCCAGATGCCGATGAAGACCTTCCGTCGCCAGGTCCAGATGGTGTTCCAGGACAGCTACGCATCGCTCAACCCCCGGCTCACCATCGAAGACTCGGTGGCCTTCGGACCCCAGGTGCATGGCACGCCAGCGCGAGAAGCGCTCGCAAGAGCGCACGATCTCCTCGCGCGAGTCGGTCTGGAGCCCGGCCGATTCGCGGGCCGCTATCCGCACGAGCTGTCAGGCGGGCAGCGACAGCGCGTCAATATCGCACGCGCACTCGCGCTTCAGCCCCGCGTGGTCATCCTCGATGAGGCGGTGTCGGCGCTTGATAAATCCGTCGAGGCGCAGGTCCTCAACTTGCTGCTCGATCTGAAAGCAGAGTTCGGCCTCACCTATATTTTCATCAGCCACGACCTGCACGTGGTCCGCTATGTCAGCGATCGGGTCATGGTGATGTATCTGGGCGAAGTGGTCGAAGTCGGCCCTGCTGAACAGCTGTTCGAATCGCCTCGCCACCCATACACGCAGGCGCTTACCCAGTCGATGCCGTCGATGGACCCCGACCACCGCACCGAGCATGTGCCTTTGGCTGGCGATCCCCCCAACCCGATTGACCCACCCACCGGATGCCGATTCCATCCAAGGTGTCCGCAGGCCGCACCGGTCTGTTCGCAAAAGGCTCCCTCACTCGCAGGCCCTCACCCAGCCGATGCGGTGTCGTGTCTGATGCATGCCGCTGATTCTGGTCACCCGCTCGCGGGCACAACCGCCAGTGGGGCGCGGAGCTGATCGATGACCACCGCAGCGCCCGCCAACCCGTTGGTCAGCATTCAGAATCTCACCGTACGATTCAACCGTGGCGCACGCCCCGTTGATGCGGTCAACGGCGTTGATCTGCAGATTTCACGCGGCGAGGTGGTGGCGCTCATCGGCGAATCGGGCTCTGGCAAAAGCGTCACGCTGCGCAGTCTGATGCGCCTTCATCCCTCGAAGTCCACCCGCATCGGCGGACAGATTACCGTCGATGGAATCGACGTGATGGGGCTCGGCGGTCGCGCCCTGGCGGACTATCGGGGTGCCATCGCTGCAATGATCTTCCAGGAGCCGCTCACGGCACTCGACCCGGTCTACACACTGGGTGACCAGATCGTCGAAGCGATCCGTCGACACGAATCAATCAGTATTGCCGATGCCCGCAAACGAGCCCTTGAGCTTTTTGAACGGGTTCGGATTCCGAGCCCCGAGCGGCGACTAGCCGCGTATCCGCATGAAATGTCGGGCGGCATGCGTCAGCGCGCCATGATCGCACTCGCTCTGGCCTGTCGCCCCAAGCTGCTCCTTGCGGACGAACCCACCACAGCGCTTGACGCCACGGTTCAGATTCAGGTGCTGCTTCTGTTGCGCGAGCTGCAGCGCGAACTGGGGCTCGCCGTGGTGTTCGTCACCCATGATCTCGGTGCAGCCGTCGAAGTGGCCGACCGTATCGCGGTCATGTACGCCGGCCGTATCGTTGAAGAGGGCAGCACCCGCGACGTCATTCGGGCACCGGCGCACCCCTATACGCTCGCGCTGCTCCAGAGCCGCGCGGAAGGCTCCATGGCCCGCGGCCAGCGACTCCAAACCATACCCGGCAGCCCGCCTGATTTGTCGCGTCTGCCCCCAGGCTGCGCGTTTGCCGACCGTTGCCCCCTGGCCGATGTCACCTGCCGGAGCACGCAACCGCCGCGAGTGGTCGTGGCGCCCGAACACGCCAGCCGCTGCCTGCGCAGCCATGAACTTCTGTCGAAAGCGCCCTGATGACCGTTCTTCACGACCCAGCCCACGCGTTTGTCCCCTATCCCTCAGTCGATGTCCCCAGAGCGTCCACGGGTCCGCTTGCGGGGCTTTCGTTTGCGGCCAAAGACCTGTTTGACGTTGCCGGTTATCCAACGGGTGGTGGCAGCCCACTTGTTCTCGCGATGTCCGGGATCAAGACACGCACCGCCGAGAGCGTGCAGCGGTTGCTTGACGCCGGCGCTTCGCTGGTTGGCAAGACCGTCACCGACGAGTTGGCGTTTTCGCTGAATGGCCTTAACGCCCACTTCGGGGCGCCCATCAATGGCGCTGCACCCGATCGGATCAGTGGCGGATCGTCGTCCGGCTCTGCATCGGCCGTATCCAACCGACTGGTCGATACCGCGCTGGGCACGGATACCGGTGGATCGGTTCGAGGCCCTGCCAGCCACTGCGGCCTCTACGGACTTCGGCCAACCCACGGCAGGGTAAGTCTGGCGGGTTCGCTGGATCTCGCCCCCAGCCTGGATACCTGCGGCTGGTTCGCCCGCGATATCGCAACCTTCTCACGCGTAGCCAATGTCCTGCTCGAGGGCGACTCCACCGAGCTTCCCGGAACGCTGCGCCTGCTGTGGCCCGAAGACATGTGGTCACTCGCAGTTCCCGCTGCACGCGAGGCGCACGCAACAGCCATCGAACGGGTACGCAAGGCCTTGGGCGAGCCCGAAGTGATCACGATCACGCTCGAGTCGCTGGAGTCGCTCTACTGGTCGTTCCGCTACATCCAGGGCCGGGAAGCCTGGAACACGCATGGCGCAATGCTCACCCGCTATCAGCCGCCGCTGGGCCCGGGCGTGGCCGAGCGTTTTGCCTGGTCAAGCCAGGTGACCGATGCGCAGGTTGCTGAAGCGCGAGCATACCGACTGAAGTACACGGCACACGTTGATGCCCTGCTCGGACGCGGCGGCGTGCTCCTGATGCCCACCATGCCGGATATCGCGCCGCTTCGTGCCACTGGCGAGGCCGATCTTGAGGACTACCGCAACCGCGCTCTTCGCATGTTGGCGACCGCAGGCCTGTGCGGGTTGCCGCAACTGTCTATGCCGCTGTCGTCACGGTCTGGTGCACCGCTGGGGCTCAGCCTGCTTGGCCCCAGAGGGTCCGACCGTGCGCTGATCGCGCTCGCGGATCGCGTCGCCAGCCTCTAACCCAAGGACACCCGATGAGCGCACCACTTGACTGCGTGATCCGAAACGCCCGTCTCGCTACGGCCTCCGACACCGTCGATTGCGACATCGGCATCCGCGCGGGCCGTATCGCCATGCTTGGCGATTCGCTGCCGCAGGGCAGCCGCGAGATCGACGCTGCGGGTCGTACGGTGACCCCCGGCGGCATCGATGCTCATTGCCATCTTGATCAGCCGATGGAGCCACCGGTCCGGATGGCTGACAACTTCGACACCGGCACGCGCTCCGCAGCCTGCGGCGGTACGACCACGGTGATTCCCTTCGCAGCGCAGGCAAAAGGCGCCAGCCTGAAGGCTGCGGTAGCTGACTACCATCAGCGCGCCGACGGCAAGGCCCATGTCGACTACGCGTTCCATCTGATCGTCAGCGACCCGACTGAAGCGGTCTTGACGGCCGAACTGCCCGCACTGATACGCGAGGGTTACACGTCGTTCAAGCTCTACATGACCTACGACGATCTGAAGCTCGACGACGGTCAGATTCTCGATGTACTGGCGGTTGCCAGACGCGAGGGGGCGATGGCCATGATCCACGCCGAGAACGCTGACTGCATCGCATGGCTGACCAAGAAGCTTGAGGCGGCTGGCCAGACCGCTCCCCGCTTCCACTCACACTCGCGCCCGATGCTCGTTGAGCGCGAAGCAACCCACCGAGCCATCTCGCTCGCCGAGCTGATCGACGTGCCGATTCTCATCGTTCACGTGTCCGGGCGCGAGGCGGTGGAGCAGATTCGCTGGGCACGTGGCCGAGGACTGAAGATCTTCGCGGAAACCTGTCCCCAATACCTGTTTCTGACGGCAGCCGACCTTGGAATCGATGACAGCTATCTAGGTGCGAAATGCGTCTGCAGCCCGCCACCGCGCGACGCGTCGAACCAGCAGGTCATCTGGGACGGTCTGGCGGACGGCCTCTTCACCGTTCTGTCGTCCGATCACGCACCCTTCAATTACGACGACCCGGCAGGCAAGAAACCCGGCGGCAGGGAGGTTCCGTTCGCCTACATCCCCAACGGAATTCCCGGCATCGAAACCCGCTTGCCGCTGCTCTATTCAGAGGGCGTGTTGGGTGGGCGAATCACCATCAACCGATTCGTCGAACTTACGTCCACGCAGCCAGCCAAAGCCTACGGCCTGCATCCGCGCAAGGGCACGATCGCGGTTGGCTCGGATGCCGATCTCGTGATCTGGGATCACCGCGAGGTCTTACTCAGCAACGCGATGTTGCACCACGCCGTTGATTACACGCCATACGAAGGCATGTCGCTGAGGGCCTGGCCGGGTCTCACCATGCTGCGCGGGCAGATTGTGTGGGATGGCAAACAGTTCACGTCGCCCGCGGGTGGCGGGCAGTTTCTCCGATGCGGGATGCCCAGCATTCTTCCATCGGGTGTAGGACACTGACGACTCCGGCCCATGCGCTTATTGCTCATCAATCCCAATATCTCAGAGAGCGTGTCCGAGCTGATCGCTGCCGAGGCGAAGCGAACCGCCTCCGCTGGCACTGAGATCAGCATCGTCACGGCGCCGTTTGGTGTTGCATATATCGAGACCCGCTTTGAGGCGCTGATAGGCGCCTATGCTGTGGCCCAGCTGGCCGCTGAGCACTATTCAAGCGTTGACGCCATCGTGGTCGCCGCGTTTGGCGACCCGGGCCTGCCGGCGCTGCGCGAGGCGATCCCAGTGCCGATCATCGGAATGAGCGAATCGGCATTCGCCACCGCAACGCTGCTCGGACAGCGCTTTTCGATCATCGCAATCTCGTCACGCATCAGTGCCTGGTATCGCGAAACTGTAGAGCGATGTGGGCTTGAGGGACGCCTTGCCAGCATTCGCACGCTCGACAAGCCGCTTGCCAACATCAGCTCGGTGCAAACCGATCAGGCTCAGCAGCTGTTGGCACTGTGCGAGTCTGCGGTGCGCGAGGACGGCGCCGATGTGCTGGTGATCGCAGGCGCCCCCCTGGCGGGACTCGCTCGCCAGATTCGCGACCGCCTTCCGGTTCCGGCCATCGACGGCGTCTCGTGTGCGGTTGCACAGGCCGAAGCGCTTGCAGCCTTATCGCCCAGACACGCCACTGCGGGCAGCTTCGCCCCGCCTCCGGTCAAACCCCACCGTGGACTTCCCGATTCGCTGGCCGGTCTGCTTGAGACAGGCCGAGCCCGCGCCTAGGCGTACTTCTGCCGCAACATTCCCGGTTGCTTTTGTCTGCTACGACGGAGACCTTGATATGAATGCTCGTCCTCTATCCCCTCTGCGCCACACCTGGATTGCGCTGCTCGTCGCGCTCGCAACGGTAGTGCCTTCGATATCGCATGCGCAGGCACCGGCACCCTATCCTTCAAAGCCGATTCGGATGGTGGTCCCGCTTGCTGCAGGAAGTGCGGTGGATAACGCCGCCCGTGTGCTCACGCAGAAGATGGCGGAAGGCCTGGGCCAACCCATCGTCGTCGAGAACATCGCCGGGTCATCCGGGTTGATCGGTGCCGAACGCGTGGCGCGCGCCGCGCCCGATGGCTACACCATGGGTGGATTCAACGACAGCGTCCTCACGATGATTCCGCACATCTTTCCCAAAATGCCCTGGAACGCCCTGACCGACTTTGCCCCGCTTTCGCTTGCCGCAACGATCGAGTGGGGCATGGTGGTACGCCCAGAATCGCCGCTGCGCTCTGTCGCTGATTTCATTGCTGCAGCCAAGGCCACTCCCGGCAAGCTCAATTACAGCTCGGGGGGCAATGGCAGTCCGCAGCATATCGCCATGGCGCTGCTTGCCAGCAAGGCTCAGTTGCAGATGCAGCATGTGCCCTACAAGGGCGCAACGCCTGCGGCGGTTGCCGTGGCATCGGGCGAAGTCGACGCGGCAATGCAGGGCCTGGGCACCGTCACCGCGCTGATTCAATCGGGCAAGGTACGGCTGCTCGCCGTCTCGACACCGAAGCGTCTGCCGCAGTATCCCAACGTACCAACGGTGGATGAATCGGGGCTGCCCGGCTACTTCTTCAACTCGTGGTTTGCCATGGTGATGCCAGCGGGTACGCCTAAAGACATCATCGATCGACTGCATGGCGAAATGCGACGAGCGCTCGCGGATCCTCCCACCCGCGAGAAGCTGCTGGGCTTTGGTCTCACGCTGCGGGGCTCAACGCCTGAAGAGCTTGGCACAGCCATACGCGCTCAGTTCGAGTTGTATCGAAGCCTGATCCAGGAACACGGTATCAAGTCTGAGTAACTCCCTCTGCCATCGAGCCCGCCGCATGACGGGCCGCGCGATAGCCAAACACAAGCGCCGGCCCCAGGGTGATTCCAGGACCAGGATACGTTCCACCCATTGCCGAGCTCATATCATTGCCGCAGGCAGATAAGCCCGCGATCGGCTCAAGGCGCTGGTCCAGCACTCTGGCGTCGGCGTCAGTACGCAGACCCATGCTTGACCCGATCGGCGCCGGCGTGACCCGCACAGCAAAAAATGGCGCCGAGTCAATGGGACTCAGGCAGCGGTTGGGTGCGGTGTCAGGGTCGCCGTTATACCGGTTAAGCGCATAGTCACCCTTACCAAACTGCAGATCACGACCCGACCTCGGGCTCGCATGGCGCTGATCAAGCACACCACCAATCGAGAGCGCCGCATCCAGTCCATCGCCTGTATTGCCCTCGAAGGCGAGCGACATCGGCAGGTCACGCTCGGGCATCAGCCTGCTTCGCCAGGCAGAACTCGATGACGGTCCACCGGTTGCCAACACCACACCGCGCCGCGCATGTATTCGCCAACGAACGCCGTTTGAATGAACCCATGCGCCCGTGACACGCCCGTGCTCGATGCAGAGCGTCTCAAGCGATGTATTCATGGACAACGCACCACCAATCTGGCGGTAGCTGAACAGCAGTCGCCCAACCAGAGCATTACCCAGCAGCAGCCGCGTTCCGCGCGGACAGCGAAACCGGTCGGCCAGATACCGCACGAGGATACGACTGGCAATTGATGACGACTGCAACGATCGCCAGGGCCGGATGAGGTGGCGGATTTCGTCCCTTCCCACCATCATCCCGCCCAGGACCATGAATTCGTCACGCGGCGGGCGCAGCAGTTGAAAATCACTGCCCAGGCGCCTGCCGTCAAAGGGAACCGGCGACAGGGCACGCCCCCCCTTGTGCACCGCCAGGCTGCTCAGCGTGATAGTCGGGATAGGGCGAGTTTGCTTTGAACCGAACCTCGGTGTTCTCTGCAAGGTAATCGAGCATCTCTGGGCCAGTGGCCAGGAGCGTTTCGCGCAGTTCAACAGCGCCATGCGCGCCAACCTCACCCTCAAGATAGCGCCGGGCGCTTGACAGATCATCGGGGGTCGGCGTTGCCTGGCTTTGACGGCTACCAGGCACCCAGATTGTGCCCCCCGAGGTGGCAGTGGTGCCGCCAATGAGCGCAGTCTTCTCGCACAGCAGGACATCCATGCCTTCCATGCGACCAACGAGCGCCGCGCTCAGACCGGCTGCGCCAGAGCCGAATACCAGCCAGTCGACCTGCTGCTCGCCGGGAGCGTGGGGCATCATTGCACCGCGTACCCGCTTGCCACCAGGTACGCAAGACAACGCTCGCGAATCAGTTGTGCGCGATCGGGCGCTGACAAATGCCGATGCTCGAGCGCCGGAACCTCAAGCTCAATTTCCGTCGAGGCGGGTATCGCCGCCAGAAACTCTCGGAGGGGCAACTCGCCTTCGCCCGGATAACGTCGCATTGTTCGCGCTTCGGTGGCGGCATCGACATCGGCGGGTGCCTTGGCGCTTGCGTCGCAGAGCTGAGCAATGCATACCTCAGCAGGCGACAGCCCCTTCACCTCGCCCAACTCGCTTGCCCCGCGTTGCAGATGCAAGGGATCAAGCATGAGCCCCAGCACCGGAGAATTCACCTGGCGCAACAGAGCAAGCGCCGCGCGCAGCGTGCTGCACGCGCTGTAGGAAACCGTTTCCACCGCGATTCGAAGTCCTGCCGAATTCGCAGCCTCGGCATAATGGCCCAAAAACTCAACCAGGGATGCGTCGAGGTCGCGATACACACAAGCGATCAGGGTCTTGGCACCCAACTCGGCTGAGGCATCAACGACTGGCTTCAGATGCTCGAGCGTTGTCTCAGGCCACAGGTGAAACGTGGACACATTGGAGAGAGCGGTGCCGCTGGCTGCGAGCGCCCGCCCAAGTGCCTGTCTGGACGACCCGACAGAAATTGAACCGTATCGCCACGGTTCCGACAGGCGTCGCGAAGTCAATCGAAGCCCAACCGAGCGGAAGCCCGACGCACCAGCGGCTTCGATGATGTCGAGCGGCCCGACGTCGGCAAGGCTCAGATAGCCAAGGGTGATCATGGGTGGTGCTCCTGAAACGGTTCGGGTCACAGGTCCATCGCGACGGCCCGCGCAGCATTGGACCATCGCCCAGCACCCCGTACCTCCGCTTAATCGAGCTTCAGCTTGGCCGCATCAATCAAGACACCGTTTCGCTCGCTGAAGGACTTCATCAATCGCGCTAACCTGTCGGGCGACGTGTCCTCCGCAGGCACCAGACCCATGTTTGTGAACCGCTCCAGCATGTCGCGGTCCTGCATGATCTGCCGAATCGCCAGGGACAGACGATCCACGACGGCGCGCGGCATGTTCGCGGGCCCCGCCAAGGCAAACCAGGTTTGCGAGTCGTATTCGGCGATACCCAGCGCCTCGGCAACGGTGGGCACATCAGGAAGACTGCTCAGGCGCTTTGGCGAGGTGACAGCCAGGGAATTCACGCGCTTCTCACGGTGGAATCCCAGCGCTGAAATGGGGGTGACGACTCCGATCGCAAGATGGCCGCCAAGCACGTCGTTGGCGATCGGTCCGCCGCCTTTGTACGGTACGTGTGTCACCGCGACGCCAGCCGCTTTCGCAAGCGATTCGCCGGCCAGCCGGGTCGTTACCTCGGAATTTCCGATCGAGAGCTTGCCCGGCTGCTCGCGCGCATAGTGCATGGCATCTTTCAGGTTGCTGAACGGCAGGTTCTTCGCCCCGATGATCACGTAGGGCGCGAACACCAGCGTGGCGATCGGCGAAAAATCGTTGATCGCGTGATAACCCAGATTCGGCAACAAGCGGGGCGTCAGCACATGGGTGCCAGGAACCAGCAGCAGCGTGTAACCGTCCGGATCTGACTTCGCCACCTGACCGGCCCCGACGGTTCCGTAACCCCCTGGTCGATTATCAATGACGAACGGCTGACCCAGCAGGGAGGACAGTCGCTCCGCAACCGGGCGCGCCGTGCCATCAGCGCTTCCGCCAGGCGCAAACGGAACGACGATACGAACGCTCTTGTTCGGATAGTTTTGCGCGGCCAGCGGCCCTGCGCACGCCATCGCAAGCAAGGAGAGCCCAACAGAGATCATTTTGCGAATCATGGTTTCCTCCCTTTAGACAACCCGCGATGCCGCGGCTGTATTTAAGCTCGTCAGGAACGCTCTCCGGCCACCTGCTCGGCAGCCACGACGCCCAGCACCAATGCCTTCATCAATCCGCCCACATAGCCCGCCTGCGGCCCACCTTCTATGCCGCCCACCGCGGCACCGGCCGCATGAAGACCCGCAATGGGCGCACCGCTCTGGTCGAGCACGCGGGTACGCTCATCAATCTGAAGCCCGCCAGCCGTGTGCGTAATCCCGGCACAAATCGCAAACGCGTGAAACGGAGCGCCGACAATCGGCGCAGGCGCATGCTTTGCCGTGCTGCGCGCCGGGGTCAGTTGTGCGCACTGCCCCGTGCTGATTGCCTGATTGTGTGCCGCAACCGTCCGCTCAAGGCCCTGAGCGGAAACACCGATACGCTCGGCAAGCGCCGCAAGCGTCGGCGCTTCTACCAGGGTTGCGCCGCCGCGCAAAAGATGCGGATTCGCAGGAATGCGCGACTGCCGACCCTGGGTATCCCAGATGGCCGCGTCAAAAATCACATGACAGCCAAGCGGATCTACCCGATGAGCAATTTGATTGGCGAGATAGACGCCGCCCAAGCCCTCGTCCGCAACCCGTTCGCCAGCGCGGTCCACCACCACGCCGGCGCAGGCGATTTCATCGACCTGCGGGTAAGGCCATAACTTCGGATTTTCAAAGGCCTCGCGCACCAGCAGGTGCCCGTAAAAGGCCTCCATTCCTGTCGTGGCCGCACCAAGCTCGGTTGCCAACCTCAGGCCATCGCCACGTGACATTCCGGACCCTCTCTGGAGCACACCGTCCGGCTTTGGCGAAACGTGCTGCTTCATGAGATCCAGATTTGCCTGAAACCCACCATCGGCAACCAACACGGCATTTGCTTCAAACTCAACCATTCCGGACGGCTGTCTGGCGACAAGCCCCGCGCACCGGCCATCGCGGATCAGCGCGCGTTCGACACGGGTGTCGAGGTGAACCTCGCCCCCAAGCGTCCGCAGTCGAGCCAGCAGGGTTCTCAGGGCCAGATCCGGGCCGCGGCCCTCCCAATCGAGTCCGCCGGTAATGGCGCGCGGTGGGGCCAGCACCCAATGTTGCCAGGCGACCTGCGGATTCCGAATGAAGCGCACCCCCTGGTCGCGCAGCCAATGAACAGTGCGCAACCCATTCTGTGCGAGCAATTCCGCCAGCGAGGATTTGATGAATCCGCCCGTCGCCTCAGTCATTGCACGAGTCAGCGATGCAGGATCGTTGGCGATGTCCTGAAACGCAAGGTGAAGGATTCCGCCTGAATAGCGCGAATTGCAGAGGTAACGATCACCCGACCCCTGGTCGAGTACGGCTACGCTCAGCCCGAGTTCACGCGCACGTACCGCCGCAGTGAGGCCGGCCAGACCGGCACCCATGATGACAAGATCCCGCTTCAAACTGAGTTCCTCCAGGGTTGAGGGTGTGCCGGAGGGTTATCTCAGCTGCGTCGCAAGCGGTCAATGTTCAGACCTCGGGCAGAGAGACGGTACGCGCCCGTAAGTTCCACTTTCTGCGATGGCGAATGCGCCTCCAGGCATCAATCAGAGTCTGATTGCGGCCCATCCACCTCACCGCATCCGTGTCGTGCGGGAAGCTTCATGGCCCAAAACGCGTCCAGTCCGGCAGCCGCCACCCCGATTGATGGCAGTCGATACGATCTGCTGGTGTTTGGATCGGGCGCCGCAGCGCTCAGCGCGGCGGTCACGGCGTCCATACTGGGCCTCAGGACGGCGGTCTTTGAGAAGGCTGCGGTCTTCGGTGGAACCACCGCCATTTCGGCGGGGGGCGTCTGGGTTCCATGCAACCACCTCGCGGCGGCGGCGGGCGTGGTCGACAGTTCCGAAGCGGCGCTGCGCTACCTGGCGTATTGCGCCGGCCCCTGCTACAGGCCCGATCTCGCCGAAGCGTTCGTCAAACAAGCGCCCGAGATGCTGCGATTCATGGAGCAACAGGCAGCGGTCAAATTCAGCTACGCAGCAGGTCGACCCGACTACCGACCCGACGCGCCCGGTGCTGCGCTTGAGGGTCGTACCATCCATCCGCTTCCATTTGATGGTCGACTGCTCGGACCGGCAATCCATCAACTCAGACCACCGCTCAGAGAGATGACCTTTCTCGGGCTGATGATCAAGCCCGGGCCCGATCTGAAACATTTTCTGAACGCTCTTCGTTCTGCAGAATCGTTTCGTTTCGTCGCGCGCAAGCTCGCCAGACATTTTCGGGATCTGATCGTGCATCGCCGGCCGATGGATCTTGCCAACGGCAATGCGCTGATCGCCAGACTGATGCTGTCGGCCATCCAGCATGGCGCTCACCTGTTCTCCTCGGCGGCATTGCAATCGATTGACCGCCGCGATGGTCGCGTGCAGTCGGTGCGGGTGGCCACCGCTGCTGGGGTTGTCAGAATCGAGACTGAGCGCGGCATCGTTCTGGCCACGGGCGGTTTCTCGCATGACAGCGAGCGGCAACGACAGGTGTTTCCGCATGCCTCGCGAGGCCAGCAGCATTTTTCGCCGGTACCTAAAACTGTGGCGGGCGACGGACTCAGGTTGGCTGAGGACGTGGGAGCAAAGCTGAACCTGAATCAGGCCCACGCCGCATGCTGGGCGCCGGTGTCGCGCGTGCCCTTAGGCGATGGCTCGCACGTCAACTTCCCTCATCTGATTGACCGTCAAAAGCCAGGCTTTATTGCGGTCACCCGCACAGGCCACCGGTTCGTCAACGAGGCATCGTCCTATCACGACTTTGGCAAGGCGATGATCGCTGCGTGCAGTGCAGACCCCGAGGTGCAAGCCTTTCTGATCGCGGATCACCGCGCGATGCGGCGCTACGGCATGGGTGCCGCTCGCCCTCATCCGCTTCCATTTGGTGAGCATCTTCGAAGCGGCTATCTGTTGCGCGGCCATACGCTTGTAGAACTCGCGAAGATCGCGGGACTTCCAATCGACACATTCCTGCGCACCATCGAACGATTCAATCAGCATGCGGCAAACGGCGCCGACCCGGAATTTGGCAAAGGCGGCAATGCCTACAACTGCTACAACGGCGACCTGACCCATCGTCCCAACCCCTGCCTGGCGCCCATCGAGACGGCTCCGTTCTATGCAATCAGGCTGCATATCGGTGAGCTTGGAACATTGCTGGGTCTGGACATCGATTGTGATGCCCGAGTGCTTGACCACAGCGGTGAGCCGATCCCTGGTTTGTATGCAGCGGGTAATGACGCATCGAACCTGATGGGCGGAGACTATCCCGGCGGCGGTGCAACCTTGGGACCTGGCCTGACGATGGGATATCTTGCCGCAATGCATGCGGCGCGCTCCCGCTGAAAGTCTGCGCATCGGCTCTGGGCGGGCTCGTTGGCCAATCCAGATCTCACAATTCCCCGATTGCCATCGCCTTCAGGGTGTCGTAGGCTCCATTCTCTTTTCGCCACGGCCGCCGAGAATCATTCATGAAACTCTGTCGTTTCAATAACAACCGCCTTGGTGTCGTTGATCTCGGGAACGGCGTTGTCGCCGACGTGACGACGGCGTTGGAACGTGTTCGTGTCGCACGCGGTTATCCGCTGCCTCGACAGGACGCGCTGATCGCCAGCCTGCCTGCGGTCAGAAGCGCGGTTCGTACAGCCTTGAAATCCGCGCGACGTCTGCAGCTGTCACGCGTCAAACTGCTGCCACCCGTGGCCAATCCCGGAAAAATTGTGGGAGCCCCGATCAACTATCTCGATCACGTGGCAGAGGCCAGCTCCGACCAGGGGCTTGCACATGGGCGCGACATGGCAGGCGCAACCATCGCGCGATGGGGCATGTTTCTGAAGGCCACGTCATCGCTGGTTGGCCCCTCTGAGGGCGTCACCCTCCGAACACCGCATACCGACATCGAAAATCGCAATGATCATGAACTCGAACTCGTTGCGGTCATCGGAAAGCGCGGTACCCGGATTGGCCGACACGAGGCACTCTCCTACGTTGCGGGCTACTGCATCGGGCTCGACATGACCCTGCGCGGCCCGCAATTCCCCGACTTTCGAAAATCAATCGATACCTATGCCGTGCTGGGGCCGTGGATGGTCACCGCGGACGAATTCGGCGATCCCGCGGATGTGCAGATGCGCCTCACCGTGAATGGCGAAATGCGCCAGAAAGCCTCCACCGCCTCCATGGTCTACGATCTGCCTAAGCTCATCGAGTTCACCAGCGCGTACTACACGCTGGAGCCGGGCGATCTCATCTACACCGGCACACCGGCCGGCGTCGGCCCAGTGAAGCCCGGCGACATCATCGAAGCGCACATTGACCGTATCGGCGCCATGCAGGTGCCGGTTCGATGAGCCAGCCTCCTGTTCTGATGTCGGTCGACGCGCGGGGCGTCGCAACGCTTACCCTCAATCGCCCAGAGGTGGGCAACGCCTATGATGGCGCGCTCATCGAGGCGGCATTCAACTGCATGATGCAGTTGTCGGAGCGCACCGATCTGCGGGTGGTCGTTATTCGCGGTAACGGTCGTCACTTTCAGGCGGGTGCTGATCTGAGCTGGCTCGAGTCCGTGCGTCAGCAGTCTCCGGACCACAACGTCCGCGCCTCGCGTGCCGTGGCCGACCTGATGCGACGGTTGAAC
>VGHA01000075.1 GCA_016868375.1 Betaproteobacteria bacterium
GTCTGCTCGGATTGGGCGTCAAAACTGCACGGCAACAGGCCGTTCGTCCCAATTCGAGTGTAGGTAGTCTCGTGGGTCCCATCTACAGATTTAGGGGGGTGCCCCGGGGGTGGGGGGCGGTTGCCGGGGATTTGGGGTAGCTTAACCGTCTATCCACTTCGCCTATTGAGCGGGATCCAACCTCGGCCGGACAAAATCAAATTGGCGGGTGAGTTGGTGGGTAGAAATAAAAAAACGCCTGAAAGGCGCCTAAACGCTAGGTATTTGGCGGAAAGGGTGGGATTCGAACCCACGGTACGGGAGACCCGTACACCGGATTTCGAATCCGGCGCATTCGACCACTCTGCCACCTTTCCTGGGTACTGCGCACCCCGCGGTTCGAAGCCGGCAAGGCTTTCTTCGGACGGCGCGGGTCGAGAATGACGAATCGAAGATTATACCGCAGGCCCGATCCTAGTCAGCCCGCCCATGTAGGGCACGAGCGCCTCGGGCACCCGCACCGTACCGTCGGCCTCCTGATAGTTTTCAAGCACGGCAACGAGCGTTCGACCGACCGCGAGCCCCGAACCGTTTAGCGTATGCACCAGCTCGGTTTTGCCCTGCGCATTGCGAACGCGGGTCTGCATGCGGCGGGCCTGAAAGGCCTCGCAGTTGGAGCACGACGAAATCTCACGATACGTGCCCTGCGCTGGAAGCCATACCTCGAGATCGTAGGTTTTCGCGGCGCCAAATCCCATGTCGCCGGTACACAGCAACATGACGCGATACGGCAAACCGAGGCGCCGAAGGATTGCCTCGGCATGGCCCACCATCTGTTCGAGCGCCTCGTAAGATTGTTCGGCGGTGGTGATCTGCACCATTTCAACTTTGTCGAACTGGTGCTGACGGATCATGCCCCGCGTATCGCGCCCATAAGAACCGGCCTCTGAGCGAAAACACGGCGTATGCGCTGTGAGCCGCATCGGGAGGCGGTCGGCAGCAACAATGTCGCCGCGCACCAGGTTGGTAAGCGACACTTCAGAAGTTGGGATCAGGTACAGCGATTCGCTTTCGCCTTCCTGCCCACCCTTTTTGGCTGCAAACAGATCTTGTTCAAACTTGGGCAGCTGTCCGGTGCCAATCAACGATTCGCGATTGACCACATAAGGCGTGTAGCACTCGGTATACCCATGCTCGCCGGTCTGCATGTCAAGCATCAGCTGCGCAAGCGCGCGATGCAGTCGGGCGATTGCCCCTCGCATCACAGCAAAACGCGACCCCGACAGCTTGGTACCCGAGGCGAAATCAAGCCCAAGCGGCTCGCCCACATCCACATGATCGCGCGGCGCAAAGCCCAGTGGCTGTGGCTCGGTTCCTTGCAGGCTCCACCGACGCACCTCAAGGTTGGCACCCGCATCAGCGCCGGCAGGCACAGACTCATGGGGAATGTTTGGTACCGTAAGCAGCCATTGCTGAAGCCGCGCCTGTACCGCGTCGTTCTCCGAACTGACCGAGGCAAGTTCATCTGCGATCGTGTTGACCTCTGCCATCAACGCAGAGGCGTCATCGCCCGCTTTGCGGGCCTGACCAATTGCCTTTGATAGCGCATTGCGGCTTGCCTGAAGCGACTCGGTGCGAACCTGCAGCGCCTTGCGCTCAGCTTCCAGGGCGCGGAACGCGTCGGCATCAAGCGAATAGCCACGGGCAGCCAAACGCTGAGCGACCGCGTCGAGATCTTTGCGAAGGAGCGCGATATCGAGCATGGGGTTTCCGTAAGCAACTGGTTGAGCAAAAACACGAACCGATTTTATCAGCGCTCATGCGAAGGCCACGCTCTTACAATCCAGACAGGCTGGAAAGGCGTGTAGAGAGGAAGCCTATGTCTTATGTCCTTCACCGTGCCGTGACCACCGCTCTCATCCTCGGTGGAATGACCCTTGGCGCATTCGCGCAAACCCAGAGCACCGCGCCGGCAGCGTGGCCAAACCGTGTGGTTCGACTGATGGTGCCCGCCGCAGCAGGGACAGCACCGGACATCATGGCGCGCACCGTTGGCGACCGGCTCTCGAAGGTTTGGGGTCAGCCTGTGACCATTGACAAGCGTCCCGGCGCGGGCGGCGTGATCGGCATGGCCGCGCTTAAAACCGCCGAGCGCAATCAACACAACTTTGCCTTCGCACCCGCCTCGGTGCTGACCATGTCGCAATACATGTTTCGCCCCACCCAGGTCGATATCGTCAAAGACTTCACCGGTGTGGCAATGGTGGGCTTAAGCCCGATGATGATCGCGGTCAGCGCGAGCAATCCTGCCAACACGCTTGCCGACGTGATCAATCAGGCGAAGAAGCAGCCCGATCAGTTCGTCGTCGTAACCGCTTTCCAATATTCGGTGCCACATCTAACCGCTGACATGTTGGCCAAGGCAAGCGGTGTGCCGATGCGCTCGGTTCCCGTCACCCAGGCAAGCCAAAGCGTCTCTGCGGTCATCAACGGCGACGCACAGGCGGTGATCGATGGGGTACCGCTGCTGGATGCAATGGTTAAAAGCGGACGACTGAAGGCGATCGGAATTTTTTCTGACGCACGCGTGCCTGGCCGCGCTGACTTACCGGCGGTTGTCGAAACGTATCCGAGCATGGTCGTCAACGGCTGGTTCGGCATTGTTGCGCCAATTGGAACAGATCCTGTGGCAATCGATCGCATCAATCGCGACATGGCCTCGGTCGTGAAGCAACCTGAGGTCATCGAACGCTTCGATACCATGGGCGTTTACGCCCGCAACATGACCCCTGACGAATTCAACACCTTCTGGCGGCAGGAAATCACCCGCTGGGAGGGCGTGCTCAAGGACGTCGGCGCGAAGCCGGTTCAATGACCGCATAGAAGCGGCACGCGCTCAGGAAGTCTTACCGGCATCCTCGTCCATCTGGCGCAGCCGCTCAAGTTTTTCTGAAATTCGAATCTCAAGTCCACGCGGTGCCGGCCTGTACCAGCGTGGCTCGGTCATGCCCTCAGGCAGATAGGTTTCGCCCGCCGCATAAGCCTCTGGCTCATCGTGCGCATAGCGATAGCGCCAGCCGTAGCCCAACTGCTTCATGAGTTTGGTGGGCGCGTTTCGAAGATGTTCAGGCACGGGTCGGGACTGCTCCTGCCGAACATGCGCCAGCGCCGCATTCCAGGCCACGTAAACCGCGTTGGACTTGGGCGCCGCAGCCAGAAACACCAGCGCCTGCGCCAGCGCCAATTCGCCCTCCGGCGAGCCGAGTCGCTCGTACGTGTCGGCCGCATCAAGCGCGAGACCCAGTGCCCGAGGATCGGCATTGCCAATATCTTCAGAGGCCATGCGAATGATGCGCCGGGCGAGATAGCGGGGGTCGGCACCGCCATCGATCATGCGAGCAAACCAGTAGAGCGCTGCATCGGGATGCGAGCCGCGAACTGATTTGTGCAATGCGCTGATCTGGTCGTAAAACGCATCACCACCTTTGTCAAAGCGCCTGAGATTTTGCGAGAGCGCTGACTCAAGCACATCGCCGTCCACTCGCGACAGTCCCTGCGTATGCGCAGCGTCCGCCACGATTTCGATCGCATTGAGCAGACGTCGCGCATCGCCGTCAGCCCAGCCAATCAGGCGTTCGCGCGCAACCTCATCGAACTCAGGCGCACCAGCAGCCAGACCCGCGAGCGCGCGATCAAACAATTGCTGCATCTCTTCGGGTGTGAGCGCCTTGAGCACATACACCCGCGCACGCGACAACAGCGCACCGTTAACCTCAAATGACGGATTCTCGGTCGTGGCACCGATGAAGGTGAAAAGGCCGCTTTCAACGTACGGCAGAAACGCATCCTGCTGCGATTTGTTGAAGCGATGAACCTCATCGACGAACACGATGGTTCGGAGCCCGCGCTGCTGGGCCTTGCGCGCCTCTTCAACCGCTTCGCGAATGTCCTTGACCCCGGCGAGCACGGCCGACAGGGCAATGAAGTGACACTCAAATGCATGGGCCATGAGTCGGGCCAGCGTGGTTTTACCAACGCCGGGCGGCCCCCAGAAAATCATGGAGTGCGGCTTGCCCGATTCAAAGGCCACACGTAGCGGCTTACCCCGCCCAAGCAGATGAGACTGACCAATGACCTCATCGAGACTGGCGGGCCGCAGGCGTTCTGCAAGCGGCGAGGCAACATCAGCCATGCGTGCCTGCCCGTCAGGCGCGCCCCGCCGCCGGGCGATTCACGGAATGCTTGGCCAGCATGTTGGCGCAGACGATCATGAGCACATAAGCCAGCGCGACACCGATCCAGATCCCTGCAGGCCAGCGAGCATCCATCATGAAACCGAACAGTGCCGGCGCGAGCGCAACGCCCACATCGAGGCCTGAGTACACAACGCCGTAGATGCGTCCGGTGGCACCAGGCGGGGCGGCGCGTTTGACCAGCAGGTCGCGCGCAGGCGTACCGACCCCCGCAGCAAACCCCATCACGCCAAACAGAACCGAGGACATCCAGATGGGTGTCGTTAGGTAACCAATGGTAAGTGAGACCGACAGCGCAACGACCAGCGAAATGCTCACAATACGCTCGGCATAGCGCACATCACCCATGGTGTAACCGCCCACAAGCGCACCCACCGCGCTACCCACCATGTAAACGCTGACCAGCAGCGCCAATTGTGCTGCGGGCAGGTCGTGCAGTTGCGCCGCCGACTCGGGCCCAAAGGTTTGAACCCCGCCGATGGCAAACGCAGTGCCGAAAAAGTAGACGAAGCTGATCCAGAGACCTGGCAGCTTCATAAAACCCAACGTGGACTGACTGACGTCGGAAGCCGCCTCACCCGGCTTGGCGTCTTGGCTGCGCGCCACCCGGATCAGTGATACGCGTAGTTCATCCCGTGCCCACCACACCAGGCCCAGGATCAGGATACAAATGAGGCCAGCGGTCAGCATGCCAACGCGCCAGCCCGCCACGCTGGACACGCCCACCAGCACCAGGGGGGCCACCGCCCATCCCAGACTACCTGCGACGCCATGCACCGCATACGACCTTGGCAGGCGGTTGCCTTCAATGCGCGCATTCAGGATGCAGTAGTCAACCGGATGAAACGGTGCGTTGGCCGCGCCTGCGATCGCGCACCCGACCATCAGCATCCAGTAGCTTGGGGCCGATGCGATGACCAGGGTGCTGCACGCAAACAACGTAATCGATGTGAGCAGAACCGGCAGCGGCCCGAAGCGATCAACCGCAAAGCCTGACGCCGCCTGCACGATTCCGGACACGACAAAAAATACCGACATGAGCAGGCCGAGTTCGGAGTAACTGAGCGAAAACTCGCTCATGAGAAGCGGAAACACGGGCGGGATGATCAGTTGCATGAAGTGCGACAGCGCATGCGCGATCGACACCACGGCGACAACCCGCGTTTGCTGCGGCGCGCTAAGCGGCGGATCAACGTAGTCGGCTACCGCAGCGGAAGACTGAGCGGCCATGGGGCCCCCTGGAAACGAAGCGAGGTCAGCGAGGAGCCGGTTTGGTTGTAGAACTGCCCACCAACCGGTTTTGAATTTACTGGCGGATCACGTCGGCGCCGGCCGGAACGCGAAAGCTAAATAGTGTCGCATCGATTGAAGAATTGCGCTCAAGCATGCCAAAAGTGAACCTGGAGGTTCGGCCAAACGCATCCACCACATCCATCGCCTCGGGAAGCCCTGCCCGTAAACCGATCACCATACGCTCGACCCCCGCATCACGCGAGCGCGGTGTCGCCTCAAGCCAGAGAAGGCCCTGGTGCTGCCCTGCTTCGGCAAACACGAAATCGCGGTCAATGGATTCATTACCAAACAGGATCGCAGCGGGCGTTGAGGCGATCGCGTCGCCGAGCTTGCGGATCGTGACCTGATTCAGATCGCGATCAAAGAAGAACAGCTGTTCGCCGTCGGCCACCAGTAATTGCTCATAGGGCTTTTTGACTTCCCACCGAAATCGGCCCGGACGTGAAAACGCGAAACTGCCTTCGGTGGTCTCCATGACCCGCCCGCTGGAATGAAGAACCTGCTGACGGAAGTTGCCGCGCGCGCTACGGGTATTTTTTAGAAAGGCCTGAAACTCAGCGAACGCGACACCCGCCCCCGCCTGCGAAGCGTCCGCTGCGAGCGACATGCCGCTGCAGAGCGACGTGACCGCTGCAAACCCCGCTTTTAAAATCGTGCGCCGGGCAACGACACCCTGCCACCGATCAGTCATCGGCACGCGAGGGCACCAGAATGTCGCGATTGCCGTTACTGGCCATCGCAGACACCAGACCCGACTTCTCCATCTGCTCAAGCAGGCGCGCCGAGCGGTTGTAGCCGATTCGCAGATGACGCTGCACCAGCGAGATGGACGCGCGACGGTGCTTAAGTACCACCGCCACCGCCTGGTCATACATGGGATCGAGTTCGCTGTCGACGCCCGCCTCTGACAGCGTTTGAGACAAACCGCCGAAGCCAACCGCGCTGCCCGAGTCGACTTCCTCGGGCACGCCGCCCTCGAGCAGACCGTCAATGTAGTCGGGCTCGGCCACGCTGCGCCAGTGTTCAACAACCTTATGCACTTCCTCGTCGGCAACATACGCGCCGTGCACGCGGACGGGCACACCGCTTCCCGGGGGCATATAAAGCATATCGCCCTGACCCAACAGGGACTCTGCGCCCATCTGATCGAGGATGGTGCGCGAATCAATTTTGGAGGACACCTGGAACGCGATACGAGTGGGAATATTGGCCTTGATCAGCCCGGTAATGACATCAACCGACGGCCGTTGCGTCGCGAGGATCAGGTGAATACCCGCCGCGCGCGCTTTTTGCGCAAGCCTGGCAATCAGCTCTTCAATTTTCTTGCCAACCACCATCATCAGATCGGCAAGTTCATCAATGACCACGACGATCTGCGGCAGACGCCCGAGCAGTTCGGGCGCATCGGGCGTGAGCGAAAATGGATTCGGAATCAGCTCTTCGCGTTTTTCAGCTTCAGCGATTCTTGCGTTGTAACCCGACAAATTGCGGACGCCGAGTTTACTCATTAACCGATAGCGGCACTCCATTTCGGCCACACACCAGTTGAGCGCGTTACCCGCCTGCCGCATATCGGTAACCACCGGCGCAAGCAGGTGGGGAATGCCCTCATAGACGCTCATTTCGAGCATCTTTGGGTCAATCATGATCAGACGAACCTGCGATGGGTCGGCCTTGTAAAGCAAGGACAGAATCATTGCGTTGATGCCCACCGATTTACCCGAACCGGTCGTGCCCGCCACCAGAAGATGCGGCATTTTCGCGAGATCGGCCACAACCGGATGACCCGCAATATCTTTACCAAGCGCAAGCGTTAACGCCGAGTTGTTTGACGCATAAACCTGCGAGCCCAGGATTTCGGATAACCGTACACCCTGACGGCGCGAATTGGGCAATTCAAGCCCCATCAGATTTTTGCCAGGAATGGTTTCCACGACCCGCAGCGAGGTAATGGATAAGGCCCGCGCGAGATCTTTGGACAGATTGACGATCTGGCTGCCTTTGACGCCAGTGGCAGGTTCGATTTCGTAGCGGGTAATGACCGGCCCCGGATATGCCGCCACGACATTGGCGGCCACGTTGAAATCGGCAAGTTTCTTTTCGATCAGGCGAGAGGTGTATTCAAGCGTCTCAGGTGAAACCCCCTCTTGTACCGGAGGAGCCTCATCAAGCAGCCCGAGCGCAGGCATCTTGGACCCCGCGGGCAAATCGGCAAACAAAAGCGGCTGGCGTTCGGCCTCGGCACGCTTGGAACGCTCGATTTGAACGACCGGCGGCTCGATATAAATAGGCTCGTCATCGTCGTCATCAATGACCTTGCGCAATTCCTGAACCTGCTCTTCGCGAACCGTGGCGGCCGCCTCACCCAGCTGGCGATCCCGGCGCGCAGAAACGGCAAGCCGTAAACGCTCGATGGAAACTTCGATAAGCTCGCCGACCCGCTCACACATTTGAAACCATGAGCAGCTTGCCCACAGGCTAAAGCCGATTCCAATTGCGACCAGCAGGAGCATTGTTGCGCCAACCGCGCCCAGCGAATCAAATACAAAGGGCGCAAATGACTGTCCGACGATTCCGCCCGGACCAAGCGGCAATGTTGCGCCAAGCCCGTGCATTCGAGCGGCCTCAAGCACCACGCACGCGCCAAACATCAGCCAGAAGCCCAGCCAGCGCTCCCAGGCAAAGCGGGTGAGTTCAGGGTCATCGGCCCTGAGTCGGCCGCGGCTGCGGAAAATGCCGCGCACCAGGGCACCGACCAGCAGCGGCACGAATAACCAGGCGCTGATTCCGAACAGATACAGAAGCAGGTCGGACAGCCAGGCGCCGAAACGCCCGCCTGCATTCCTGACAATGGCGCCATGAACCGCATGCGACCAGCCTGGATCAGCGCGGTGATACGTGGCAAGGACCAGCCACAGATAGGCCCCGAGCGCACCGCAGGCAATCCAGCGGACCTCGTTGATCAGCCGCAGCACGCGCTCAGGTAAATCGGCGCGCAAACCCCGCAGCAACGATGCGCGGGGTGCGGTACCTGCTATAGCGGCGGAAAGTCGGGCCACGGCGCGTTCAGTTCAAAAAGGACGAGGTTGATTTACAGATAATGAGAGAGCTTTTCACGCAACAGAATCCGGCCTTCGTCCATGGGCACGATGTAGCCCTCGGACTCCAGCCCTTTCATGACCCGAGACACCATTTCGCGCGACGCGCCAACCATTTTCGCAATTTGCTGCCTGGGTAACCGGGTTCGCACCATTCGATTGCCGTCGACCAGTTCGGATGAATCGAGCAAAACGCGAGCAACCCGTCCGTACACATCAAGCAAGGCCAGGGTTTCGATTTTGCGGTCGGCCGAGCGCAGTCGTTTAACAAGGCCGCGCATGACCCCCAGACAAATTTCGGTGCTTTGGCTGAGCACCGCCAGAAAATTCTCTTTGGGAATTGCCAGAAAGTCGCAGGCCTCGAGCGTGATGACGCTTGCCGACCGCGGCTCTTCATCAATGAGGCTCATTTCGCCGAAAAACTCGCCGGCTCCGATCATCGCAATAATGACTTCCTTACCTTCTGAGTCGGAGCGCTGAACTTTGGCCCGTCCTGAAAGCAGAATATAGAGCGACTGCGACGACTCGCCTTCCGCCACGATTGTCCGACCTTTGGAAAAACTGCGGCGAACGCTGCCTACCGCGAGTAGGTCGATTTGCGACTCTGACAGGCTGTAGAACAGCGGCACACGCCTTAAAAAAAGGCGAATATCGTAGGTTGACATCGTCTCCTCGCCACCCTTTTTCGGCCGATTTGGACCCGTAAATCCCTAAAGGCCAAAGCGGCTCATTGATTCGTTACCAATATAATTGTGCCTTAGCTTGCACCAATTCGCAAAATTTCTTGAAGTCTGCCTTGTAAGCCGATGATTCCCTGAGGTTTTCGGGCAACACTCCCAACAGGTTGAACCATGTCTGATCGCAAACACGCCCGTGTCCTGATCCTGGGCTCAGGCCCTGCCGGCTACACAGCAGCGGTTTACGCCGCCCGCGCGAACCTGAATCCGGTCCTGATTACCGGTATGGCACAGGGTGGTCAGCTGATGACCACGACCGACGTCGATAACTGGCCAGCCGATGCCGATGGGGTGCTGGGGCCCGATCTCATGACGCGGTTTGAAAAGCACGCGGCGCGCTTTGGCACCGAAATGATCTTCGATCAGATTCACACCGCAAAACTCGACGAGCGCCCGCTACGACTTATCGGCGATTCCGGTGAATACACCTGTGATTCTCTGATCATCGCAACCGGGGCATCAGCCCGTTATCTCGGTTTACCGTCCGAACAGGCATTTATGGGCAAAGGCGTTTCAGCCTGCGCCACCTGCGACGGGTTTTTTTATAAAAACCAGCAGGTCGCGGTAATTGGCGGCGGAAATACGGCCGTTGAAGAGGCGCTGTATCTGACCAATATCGCCAGTAAAGTCGTCCTGATTCACCGGCGGGACAAGCTACGGGCCGAGCCCATCATGATCGACAAACTGATGGATAAGGCGAGTTCAGGAAAAGTTGAATTGCGCTGGTTCAATGAACTCGACGAAGTGCTTGGCGACGCCAGCGGTGTCACCGGAATCCGCTTAAAAGACAACCGCAGCGGCACAAAATCCGACATCGCCCTGCAGGGCGTTTTCGTGGCCATCGGGCACACCCCCAACACCGGCATTTTTGAGGGGCAGCTTGATATGGCAGGCGGATATATCCGCACCCGGGGTGGCCTGGACGGTTTTGCAACCGCCACCAGCGTACCCGGCGTATTCGCAGCAGGTGACGTGCAGGACCACGTGTACCGTCAGGCCATCACCAGTGCGGGCACGGGTTGCATGGCGGCACTTGACGCACAGCGCTACCTCGAATCGCTGGAGGCCGCCTGATCGCCATGCAGCCTGCCAGCCGCGGGGCGGAACGATCTGCCTCGCGTGCGGCTGCCACGACAGCCTACGCGCGACATGGGCAAGCAACGAGACTCCTCACGAGAGCGTGTGCGAAGCGCTGGCACGCGGCCGCTGGCGCTCGGCGAGCTCGCTGCGGCCTTCGCCGAGGTTCGCGAAAACGAACGCGTCGCGCGTGAGCGCGCCCGGCGCGCGGCCGAGCAGGCGGCCCGAGAGGCGCGCGAGTCGGCGTTGTTCCAAACCGAAGTGGCCGATGCCACCCCGCTCACACCCACCGGGCGAATCGTGGTTGAGCGCGAACGCCCGGCGCCAAGACCCCGGCAGCGCGAACAGGACGATCGCGAAGTGCTCGAGCAGTCGCTGTCAGATGAGATCGACATCGAGCGGTTTCTGGATACCGATGACACGCTGTCGTGGCGGCGCGAGGGCATCGGGCCCGATGTTGTTCGCCGCCTGCGCCGGGGCGAATGGACGGTGCGCAGCCAGATCGATCTGCACGGCTTTCGGGTCGATGAGGCGCGCGCGGCGCTGGTTGAGTTTCTGTCTGACGCCGTACGCAGTGAATGGCGCTGCCTGCGCATCATTCACGGCAAGGGGCTTGGATCACCAAGCCGCGAGCCCGTGCTGAAAAACAAGGTGAAGAAGTGGCTGAGTCAGCGCGCCGAAGTGCTGGCGTTCTGCCAGGCACGACCCAATGACGGTGGCAGCGGCGCGCTGATCGTATTGCTACAGGCGCCCCGCGGTCAGCGGCAGTCGTGAAGCAGCTGCACAACCTGATCAGGCGCCGTCACCATCATGTCGTGACAGGTGGCGATTTCCAGGAAGGACCAACTTGTGTCGTTGCGAAGACGCTGTTGTACAGAGCGCATGGTCTCGTAGACCGGCGCTGTGGCCGCAACATAGGTTCGGCGTAATCCGCGCGAACCGCCGTTTCGTAGTTCGATCAGGCTGTCATAGAGGCCAGCGGGCATCGGCGTAAGCCGGGCTTCGAGCCACTTCGCCTGGTCTGGATCCGTTACGCCGAAGGCCTGCGCGGGAGGCTGAGGCAGAAAGACGCCTTTTCCCTCTGCGGCGATCTGCCCACGCCGGGATGCCTTCGTGGCATCGGAGTGCGGCTGGGACCACGACCAGATCGTTGCATCGTCCGGAGGAACACCCGCATCCAGAAACACATAGTGGCCTACCCGCTCACGCAATCGGTCCGCCACACCGCTGATCACGTTGCCGCCATAGCTGTGCCCCACCAGCACACAACCATCGAGCGACTCGAACTCAATTAAACGTACGACATCGTCGACATGGGTGCCGAGTGTGACGAGTGGGGACAACAGATGCCCCCGGTCTGCGCATCCGGTAAGAGACGGTGCGAACACCCGGTGGCCGCGCTGCAACAGCCCGCGCGCCACATCGGCCCAGCACCAGCCGCCGTGCCAGGCGCCGTGGATCAGAACATAGTCGGTCATGAGATCAGCGCCTTATCAGATGGCAGCGTCGCCCACTTCGCCTGTGCGGATGCGCACCACCTCTTCCACGTTTGAAACGAAGATCTTGCCGTCACCGATGCGGCCGGTGCGCGCAGCGCGAACAATGCCGTCGATCGCGCGCTCAACCGTGTCGTCGCTGACGATGACCTCGACCTGTACCTTGGGCAGAAAATCAACCACGTATTCAGCCCCACGATAAAGCTCGGTGTGGCCCTTTTGCCTGCCAAAGCCCTTGACCTCTGTGACGGTGAGCCCCGATACGCCGACCTCGGAGAGCGCCTCGCGAACTTCGTCGAGCTTGAAGGGTTTGATGATCGCGGTAACTCGCTTCATAAAGAGGTCTCCTGTTAGTCGCGAAAACGAGAAGTGATCGGCATCCGCCAGTCACGTCCAAATGCGCGGTGAGTGACTCGAATACCCACCGGCGCCTGCCGTCGCTTGTATTCGCTGATGCGGATGAGACGAACCACACGCTCGACCGCATCGCGAGGATGCCCTGCCGCAACGATTGCATCAATGCCATGGTTCTGCTCCATGTACATCTGCATGATCGCGTCGAGCGTGTCATAGGGAGGCAGTGAATCCTGGTCGGTTTGACCCGGCCGAAGCTCAGCGCTTGGCGCCCGGGTGATGATGCGCTCAGGAATGACCGGTTTGACCGTGTTGCGCCATCTTGAAAGCCGGTACACCAGGGTTTTGGCGAGGTCTTTGATCACCGCGAACCCACCCGCCATGTCGCCGTAGAGCGTGCAATACCCAACCGCCATCTCGGACTTGTTGCCCGTGGTGAGAACGATTGAGCCGTGTTTGTTGGACAGGGCCATGAGCAGCGTGCCACGGATACGCGCCTGCAGGTTTTCCTCGGTGGTGTCTTCGGCCCGCCCCCTGAATTCGTCGGCTAACGTGCTGCGGAACGCATCAAAGCAGGTGTTGATCGGAAACTCGTCGTAGCGAACACCGACACGCGCCACCATGTCGCGCGAATCAATCCACGAGATATCGGCGGTGTAAGGCGACGGCATCATGACCGCGCGCACGCGATCAGCGCCCAGCGCATCAACCGCGATGGCCAGTGTGAGGGCAGAATCAATGCCGCCCGACAAACCGATGACTGCCGAGGGAAAGCCGTTTTTTCCCAGATAGTCACGCACACCGAGCACCAGCACGCGATACACCTGCTCTTCAATGGATATGGCAGGCGCAACCTTTCCCGGACGAAGATCGACCACCGCCCCCGAGTCGGACTGCGCGCCCACGGCCACATCAACAACCAGCAGATCGGGTTCGCAGAAAGCCCCCTGGGCGGCGAGTTGCCCACGCGCATCGAGCGCAAACGACAACCCGTCAAACACCAGTTCGTCCTGGCCTCCAACAAGATTGGCCGCGACCATAGGCAGCCCAAGGATGCTCACGGTGTCGCGGGCCACATCCACGCGCTGCGACTGCTTGTCCATATGAAACGGCGAGCCGTTGAGCGCAAGCAGCACCTGGGCGCCCGCCTCGCGCGCCTGCCGTGGTGCGCGCTCAAACCAGAAGTCTTCACAGATGACCACACCGAAACGCACGCCGTCTGCCTCGAAGACCAGGGGTGCGCCGTCGGGCAGAAAATACCGTTGCTCGTCAAATACGTCGTAGTTGGGCAGTTCGAGCTTGCGGTATTCGTCAACCACACGACCCCGATGCAACACCAGGGCAGCGTTGTAGCGCTTTCGCCCGTGGCGAACCGGTACGCCCACCACCAAGTGCAAGTTCAGCTCGGCAGTGTCCGCCAACAACGCTGCGAGCGTGGCATTGGCCTTCTCGTAGAATGCCGGCCGAAGCAGGAGGTCTTCGGGGGGATAACCACTGAGCGAAAGCTCAGGTGTGACCAGCACCGATACCGATTGCGATACCGATGCACGCGCCGCTTCAAGAATGCGGCGAGCGTTGCCGTCGAAGTCGCCGACGATCTGATTGAGTTGCGCAGCCGCGATTCGCATGACGATTCAGTTGCCCAGAATGGTGAGTCAAATGGAGTCTAGGGATTATGTCACGCGGGTACACCGCTCGATCGCTGAAATCGACCCGCTGCAATGGGATGCGCTGCGTGGAGACGACACTCAGCCCTTTCTGAGCCACGCCTGGCTGTATCTGCTCGAAGAAACCGGCTGCGTCGCGGCCGAGACGGGCTGGCAACCCATGCACATCACCATGGAACGCGACGGCAGGCTGGTCGCTGCCGCGCCGCTCTATCTCAAAGAGCACTCTTACGGCGAGTATGTGTTTGACTGGGCCTGGGCCGATGCGTATCGCAGGCATGGCCTACGCTATTTTCCCAAGCTCTTGTCTGCGATTCCGTTTACGCCAGTGCCCGGCGCACGCCTGCTGGCCGCGGCGGAAACCGATGGGCAGGCGCTCGCGGGCGCGCTGGTCGATCTGGCGCGTGAGAGCGGTGTGTCCTCGCTTCATGTGCTGTTTCCAAAGCCGGACGAAGCTTCATGGCTGGAGTCAGCGGGGGCGATGATCCGACGCGGCGTTCAGTTTCACTGGCACAACGAAGGCTGGCCTGATTTCGAAGCGTTTCTCGCCTCGCTGACGCAGTCCAAGCGTAAGAAAATCCGCGCTGAACGCCGCAAAGTGGCTGAACACGGCGTGCGCTTCCAGCGCCTGGCGGGTACCGAGATCACCGAGGCCGACTGGGCTTTTTTTTGCCGATGCTACGAGACCACCTACCTCGAGCATCATTCAACGCCTTATCTGAGCCGCCCATTCTTTGAAGGCCTGGGGCAGCGTCTTCCTGAGTCGGTTCTGATGATCATTGCCGAGCACCATGGAAAGCGTATCGCGGCGAGCCTGCTGATGCGCGATCGCAAACGACTGTACGGCCGTTATTGGGGAGCCATCGAAACCGTTCCCTGCCTGCACTTTGAAACCTGCTACTACCAGGCGATTGAAGCCGCCATTGAAGCTGGGATCGAGGTGATCGAGGGCGGTGCTCAGGGCGAGCACAAGATGGCGCGCGGCTTTTCGCCGCAACCCACAGCGTCTGCTCACTGGCTGGCCGAGCCCGCGTTCTCGGACGCTGTCCAACGCTTTCTCGAGCGGGAGGGCCAGGCCGTTGGCGGTTATCTTGACGAACTGAACGACCGCACGCCCTTCAAGCAAGCACAGGCAATCAAAACTTCGGTTTGACCGCGGCCGACCGGTATCGCTCGATGCCCTCGGTGATTTCGCGGGCCGCCTCGTCGGGTCCACCCCACCCGTCAACCTTCACCCACTTGCCCGCTTCCAGATCTTTATAGTGCTCAAAAAAGTGCTGGATGGTGGCCAGTCGCTCGGGCGCAATGTCGGTCGCCGCACGCCAGTGCTTGTAGATCGGCAGAACCTTGTCAATCGGCACCGCCAGAAGCTTGGCATCAGCGCCCGCCTCATCGCGCATCTTCAGGAGCCCAAGCGGACGGCAGCGAACCACTGCGCCCACCGCCACCGGGAACGGCGTGATCACGAGCACATCCACCGGATCGCCATCGCCCGCGATGGTGTGCGGAATGTATCCGTAGTTACAGGGATAGTGCATCGAGGTCATCATGAATCGATCGACGAAAAGCGCGCCCGTTTCCTTGTCGACCTCATACTTGATCGGGTCAGCAGCCATCGGGATTTCGATGATCACGTTGAAATCATCGGGGATGTCGCGGCCGCAGTCGACTCTATCGAGATTCATTGGGGGAGGTCTCCAGGAGGGAACGTTAAACAGCGGTCGCGTCGCGGACGCGTATCGTAGTAATCAGGCCGAGTCAGGCGTATCGGGCGGCACGGGCGGTGACGCATCGCCCACGGCAACCAACGGCGCCTGCGGCCATTCGACCAGCGGATCGCCAATGCCGTCAGTAGCCGCCAGGCGCCAGTAGCGAAACGCCTCGGGCTGACGACCCAGTTGCTCATAGAGCCGCGCCAGCAGCGCGCGCGTTTCACCATTGGGCGACTGGGCCTCGGCAAGCCGCAGGAACTCTTCAGCCTTGCCCCAGAGGCCTTCAGCGGCGCACAACCTTCCGGCGGCGATCGTAAAGACCGCCCGGTCACCGTGGCGCTGACGCCAGTTCTCGATGCTGCGCAGTCGTGTTCGCGTATCGAGCGCCGCAATCGAGGCATAGGTGGGTACCAGACGCTCGGCCAGGCGTCGATCAAGAATGGCCGACAGCAGCGTGGCCGCCTGTTCGCCCCGGCCTGAGTGATCAAGCGCCCTGGCGACCGCGTCGACCACTTCGTCGATATCGCGTTCAGCGGCGCTCATGGACGACAACAGTTCCTGAAGCGCATGCGCGTCGTCAACGCGTTGAGCGACCAGTTCGCGCAAGGCCCGGATTTTCAGACCGCGGATAACGCTGGGATGAAGCGCTTCACGCTTTTCGAGCTGACGCACTGTGTGCAGAACCGCCTGCCAGTTGCCCGCCTGCTCATGGGCGCGCAGCGCCAGCCGCATGGCCTGCAGATGGCGCGCGCCTCGCGAATGCAGACGCTCCACCGCATCGAGCGCGTCGGCGGGCCGCTGATCATCGACGGCCATTTCAGCGCGGCACATCAGCGCCGCATTGGTGGTGGGCTTTTCATGACCCGCTGAGGAGAGCCAGCGCTCGACCCGCTCAGGCTCACGCTGGCGGTGCGCCGCGCGCGCGCCCATCAGCGATGCAGCCCCAGCCAAATCAGGTTGCTTGAGTGCGGCTTGCAACAGGCGCTCCGCCCGGCCGTAGCGCCCCTCGTTGTAGGCAACCAGCCCGTCTCGCAGCCCGGCAACCGCCGCCTCACGGGAGCGGCGCTCGCGATACTGGCGCACGCGCTGCGGCAGATCGACCGCATTCGACAAAGCGAGCAGCAGCAGGTGCAGCAGCGCAAATAGGGCGAACAGCGCAAGCAGCACCAGGTTCATGGACAGATCGACGCGATACGGCGGCCAAAGCAGCGCCACATTGCCGTCGTTAAAGCGCATAAGAAGCGCCAGTCCGACCGCGACCGCCAGGACCAGCAGAATGCCAATCACGCGTCCCACGGATCAGCCCCGACTTTCGCGACTGCTGCGGATCGCGCGCACTGCGCGCAGGCTCTCGCCCGGCAGAGGGGGATCGAGCCCGAGCCGGGCCGAGCGTAGCTGCTTTAACTGCGAGAGCGCACCGACCACCAGACGGTGATCGGTTTCGTAGTAGCGCGTCAGCCAGTAGCTTGCCCGACCCAGGTCAGTGTGAAACTGAAGTTCGTTGCGCGCCAGCATGCCCAACCTTGCGTTGAGCAGAATCAGCCGCATGTTTTCTCGAAGGAAGTACGCCTGATCGGGCGCAAGCAACACTGAATCGGGCTCATCAACACGGCGAACCCGGATCAGCTTCTGAAGTTCTTCGCGCAGGAAGGCGATTCCGGTGGAGGCGAGCCCTTCTTCAAAACCGCCAGGCCGCCCCGGCACGCCCGACTCGGCAGCGCGCGCGCGCGGTTGCACGGTTGAGGTAAGCGGCAGCTGTTCAACCAGCGTGATCAAGCCATCGATTCGGGTGGCCATGCCAGTGATGTCGGCCACCGGATGCGCCTTCAAGCGTTCGATGTCGCCAAGCAGCGCCTTACGCAGTGGCGCAAGCGTTGGGTCTTTCTGGCGGAGCAGGCGCAAATCAAGCTCCTGCAGCGCCGTGACCGCCGCGCGCGGGTCGGTGCCCAGCGACAGTTGCTGTGTGGCAAGCGAGATCACGGCCTCGGCCTCAGCGAGCACCGCGTCAGCCGATTCCTGGATGAGACCGCGATACAGCTTCTCGACCTGGGAATAGAGGCTTTGCGCTTCGGCCATGCGCGAGTCGATCAGCACCTGACGCTGCTGGAGATCGCGCAGCAGGTCTTGCGATACCTTGAGCGCCGCTTCAAGTTCGGCCACCCGCTTGTCGCCGGCATCCAACCGGCGCAAAGCGCCGCTTTCAAGCCGATCGACGCGTTGCGCAAGCGTGAACGCAACCAGGAGTGCAGTGACGCCCAGCACCGGGCCGGACCAGCGCCATACTAGGGCTGCGCGCGAGCGACGCTGGCGCGAAACGGGTGCGGACGGAGACGCCGCGCTCATTCGATCCTCGGAATGTCCATCGGAGTTTCCGGACGGAATCTGCTGGGACAAAAAAGTGCTCCGCG
>VGHA01000076.1 GCA_016868375.1 Betaproteobacteria bacterium
GCGCATTGACGCGCGGGTCGGACAGGTCGCCACCGATACCCGTGGGCGACAAGGGCTCACGGATTCCCTGTAACGGCACCATTCCGGCGATCAGGGGCTGCATTCCCAACGCATAGGGATGCTTCATCGGAAACCGCATTCGTTCCCTGCGCGGCTTCTCACCCAGATCGCCAGCCTGCGCGCGCTTGAAGAAGTCGCCACGCTTGGGCACACGTTGAATGGAGGGCTCGTCAACCAGGGTGGTGGGCGTATCGCGGCGCTTGATTCGCTCCATCGGATATCGCCCCATATGAAGCGGCCGCTCATCAAGTTCGGCGTCCCACCAGGTAGGCCGTGTCCCGCCGCGTCCCATTCTGACGGCGGGATCATCGGGGACGAGCAGGCCGTTCGGATCGAGCGGCTGATCGGCTGCCATGGCGAAATTGGTGGTGACCGCGCCCAGCCGGAATCCGCGCGTCAGGTAAGGCGCAGCCATCCCGGTTTGTTCCGCGCGGATGACCCCTGCACGCTGAGCAATCAGCGCCAGATCAACTGACGAGGCACCCAGTACATGGCCGGTTGCGCAGAAGCCCATGCGCCGCAAGTACCCTGACAGCACCGCCGCCAGTTGGGTGGCACGCAGGTCGGTACGCGCGACGTTGCTCCCAGCGATCCACGATTCTCCCGGGTCGCCAGGATGGGGTTCGCGACCAAACTCCACTGCGAACACCAGCGCGTGGGTGTGTCCGGCAATCGGGTCGTTGACCCAATCGGCTGCGTCGATCAGACAACACCCGACGATGGTCGCATCGAGAAAATAGGCTGATGCTTTCAGATTGGCCGCACGCAGTTCGGAATCGTGGGGAACCGGCGCAGGCGCGGGCGCGACGTCTCCGCCCAGATGCCTGCGAAACAGCGTGAAGTACTCATCCATCACGTGCAACACCGAGGCGTCTGTCGCCTGTGTCCGATCCCCGGGGGGGCTCAGGTCGCGAACCGGATCACAGGTGGCAACCCGATCCAGCGCCTCAAGCGCCAGCGGACCCATCGGGAAAGGACGATCACGGTGAGAGAAAAGACGCATCAAGAGACTCCGTGCACTCAACCGACGCGCTCGAGAAGGCGTTGGGAGACTGGATCTTCGGGATAGCGCGCAATCGACTGTCGATAGGTCTCTTGCGCGACATGCTGCAGGCCCTGCTGACGAGCCCTCCAGGCGGCTGCACCCAGGCGGGCCAGCACCGCCGCATCGGGCGTGGGGGCAATGGAAGGGTCTGAATCAGGAATGCCCAACAGTTCGAACACCACAATGGCCAACTGCCGCGACTTCACTGACATCTGGTCAAGCGGGCGAACGCAGAGCCGATGCCCTGCCTCGCGCACCACCGACTGGCTGACACATATCGACGTATCAAAGGACTTGTTCGCGAGCTCGAGATACGCCGCCACATTGACGCCATCGCCCAGCACCGTATAGCTCATTCGGTTGGTTGATCCAATATTGCCGACCAGAACTGAATCCGTATGAACACCGATTCGTACCTTCAGCGGTTCCAGCCCCTCGGTGAGCCATTGCCGGTTAAGCGCCGCAAGTCCCTTCTGGATGCGCACCGCCGCAACACAGGCACGCCAGGCGTGATCGGGCACTTCAGCAGGCGCGCCCCAAAAGGCCATGGCTCCGTCCCCGATGAATTTATCAACCGTGCCGTGTTCGGCTTCAACCACTTCGGTGACCAGGCTCAGGTACGCAGAGACCTGCTTCAACAAAGTTTGCGTGGGCAGGCGCTCGCTCAGCTGCGAAAAGCCCTCGAGATCGGTGAACATCAGCGTCAGGTAACGACTCTGTCCTCCCAGTGTCAGCGCCTGGCTGGACTCAACCAGGCGCTTCACCAGATCGCGCGGCACATACGCGCTGAACGAGTTGACTGTTGCCTGCAGCGTACTGACCGCCTGCCCCAATGCGCTGATTTCACGCACCGGTGATGGCTCGGGGGCTGACGGTGGTTCGCGCCGAAACATGCGAATCTGATCGACCCGAGCGGCCAGCCGTTCAAGCGGTACCGCCATGGCTCGCGATAGCCCGATGATCAGCAGGATCTGAATGACCAGCGCCGCCAGCCCGAGAAGAAGGATCTTTCGATTATTGTCGTGAAGCGGGCCGGAAAAGTCCGACAGCGGCGCCATCGCCAGCAGCGCCCAGGGCTTGCCGAGCGCGTTGCGTAAATCAAGCGTCAAGGCGGCGACCGGGCCGTCGCTGGTCGAACCCTCCAGAAACATGAGCTGACCGGTGGACTGCCGCCCCTGCGACAAGGCCGCCACCGCGCGTTCAGTCGCATCGAATACTGGCAGTGCGCCGGGACCCGGCGCAGCGCTACGGCTGCTCGCCAACTGCCCGTGAGCCAGAATCTGCCCCCGGTCGTCTACGAGGAAACTCTCGGCGTTCGCGCTCACCTTGCGGTCGCGCATGTGCTTTGCGATCGCTGCGAGCGTCAGATCAGCGCCGACCACGCCTGCTGGAGCGCCCGCCGGGCCAAACGGCGCCGCCACGGTGACGCCCGTTTCACCGGTTGATGCAAACACGTAAGGATCAGACAGCGTGCGTTCACCGGCGGCAGTGGCCGCCCGATACCAGGGGCGCGCACGCGGATCGAATCCGTCGGGACCCTGCCGTGTTTCCAGCACGCGACCATCCCGGCCAATGAAATCGATGGTTTGTGATGCGGATGCACCGGGCTGCGGATCGCGACTCAGGCGCACGCGAGTGGTCAACGCAGGCGCCTCAAAGCCTTGTATCAGACTGCCGGGTTTCGCACTGAGGACGCCCCGAAAAGCGCCGTCTGAAAAGCCGGCATAAACACCCGTCACCGAGTCGCTGTGCGAGAGCAGATTCTCAAGAAACGCAAACCCGGCGGCCCCCCGTAGAAACTCCGGCTGCGCCGCAGCCAATCCCGCTGCGGCATCGACCATCGTGCGCATGGGATCGATCAGCTCGCGGGTGCGCGACCCGGCCTCATGCAGCGATCTTTCCACCAGTCCGCTCGCGGCCTCTCGAGCAACGCGCTCCGCGGTAACGTAGTTGAAAGCAAGCACCGCACCAAACACCGGCACGACCAGGCAGACAAATATCATCACCAGCCACGGGCGCAGACGAATCGTCACGCCCTGGCTCATCGCGCGAATTGCCTGCAAAGCCTCATCGGCGTCCCCAGGTGTCCAGATGACCGGGCCATATACTTGCGGTCTACCGAGACGCTGTCAACACAGCGCTGAAGCCGGTCCATCCATTCATGCTTCTCTCAACTAACTGCCGATGTTGACATTCACCGCGCTCGCATCGCACCCCTGGGCTTATCCCGCCCTGGAGACCATTCACCTTTTCGGCGTTGCGTTGCTGATCGGAAACCTGGTGCTGGTTGAATTGCGCGTCTGGGGCCTGGGGAGCGTGCTTGCGGTTCGGCCGCTTGCCTCGCTATGCCTGCGTCTGGTCGGGCTCGGGGCGCTCCTGTGCGTCATCACCGGATTATTGATGTTCGCCACGCAGCCAGCCGAGCTTCTTGCCAATCGTGCCTTCACGCTTAAGTTGCTGCTGCTGGTGGCGGCTGCAACCAACGCCGTATGGTTCCATCTGCGGGGGTCGCTGGATCGGCTTGACTTCGTAGCCCGTTTTAGCGCTCTGGTGTCATTGCTCATCTGGTTGTCGGTGCTCGCGCTCGGTCGCTGGATTGCCTATGTCTGATGAACCAAACAAGCCTGAATTCGTTTTGAAAGGCCAGTCTATGAACACGACGAATTTCCTTACGCGCCGACTGATGGTTTGCAGCGCGCTGCTGGCAGCGGGTTCGACCGCGTCACGTGCCTGGGCCCATCACGGCTGGAGCAGCTTCGACCAGGAGCAGCCCCTGTATCTGGAAGGCATCGCACGTCAGGTTCGCTGGCGTAACCCGCATGCCGAGTTCATGCTTGAACCCGATAGCCGGTTGACGCTTCCCGCTGACCTCGCAAGCCGACCGGTGCCTGCGCAGTCGGCACCTGTGGAGGCGGCCCGCCTGCTGTCGCGGGCCAGGTTGCCAGACAAACAGGCGTCACGCTGGGAAATCGAACTTGCGCCATTGTTTCGAATGTCGCAGTGGCAAATCCCAGAGATCCGGGATGGCGAGCGCGTGGCAGCAGTGGGGTTCGGGCTGCGCGAGCAGGGCGCAACGCCGCTGATGCGTGTTGAATTCCTGTTCCTTCAGGGAAAGGTCTACCCGATGCGATCCAGTCCTGCATGAGTCCAGACGCGAGCATCCATTTCTCATGAATCCGCCCCCCACGCACCACCCAGTCCGACAGAAACTCAATGCAGGCGACCCGGTGTTCGGACTGAACGTTCGGCTGGCTCGCTCACCGGACATTGCCCGCATTGCCAAGGCGAGTGGCCATGATTTTCTGTTCATAGACTGCCAGCACTCCATTTTCGACCTGGAGTCAATTCAGCAGATCGCGCATACCGCCCTGGCAATCGGCGTTGCGCCAATGGTTCGGGTCCGAAGTATTGACGACCCGGATGTTCCGCTTCTGCTCGACAACGGCGTTACGGGCATTGTGTATCCCGATATCAATACGGCTGAACAGGCGCGTCGTGCGGTTGAAATCTGCAGATTCGCGCCACTCGGAAAACGCTCGGTGGTCGGCGGATATCCGCACTTTGACTACCGTCCGGTTCCGCTCGCGCAGGCAACCGCTGCACTCGATGACGCCTGTCTGCTCGTCTGCATGATCGAGTCGGCCGAGGGTCTGGCCAATCTTGAAGCGATCTGCGCCCAGCCCGGGATCGATGTCATTCACTTTGGCACCAACGATTTCGCAGCGAATATCGGTAAACCCGGGCGCTTTGATGACCCCGAGGTTCGCGAGGCTCAGCTGCGGGTCATCGACACGGCGCGCCGTCATGGAAAATTTGCCGGCTGCGGCGGTAATCGCAGCGTCGAGCGACAAGCTGCGTCGATCGCGGGCGGCGCACAGTTCGTCACCACCCAAACCGACATCGGATTCCTGATGGCAGCGGCAACTCAATGGATCGAGGGGGTAAAAGGAACGATCACACCGTGACGGCTCCTCTCGGCTCGGTGCTCGCGCTGGACCTCTCGCAAAATGTTGGTGGGGCCTTTGCAGGAAGCCTGTTGGCGGACTTCGGCGCGACGGTCCTGGTGGTCGAGCAGCCTGAGGCCGGCACGGCAGTGCGCAGGCTGGTGGCGCCGGACGCGGCAGACGCCTGGTGGAACTATGTTGGACGGAACAAATATTCGCTCGGCATTGATACCCGAGCGTCCGGTGCCACCACGCTGATCGACACACTCCTCGCCGCCGCAGACATCGTCATCACTGATGTGGGTCCGCGCGGCTGGCGTGGCAACCGCTGGCTCAGGCGAATCCAGTCAGGGGCCAGTCGTTCACCGCTGGTACTTGACCTCTATGCGTCAGGCAAAGACAGACCAGAACTCTGGCGCGAGGGTGTCTCAGAGATTTTCGCGCCAGCCCTCACCGGTATGTTGAACATGACGGGATGGCCCGATGCGCCGCCCTCATCGGTCGAGGCGCCCGTGGCCGAATCGATGGCTGCGATGATGGGGGTCATGGGTGTACTGGCCAATCTGCGGGCGCGGCGCAGCGGTCAAGCCGCCGCGCGCGTGTCCATCGCCACCCATGAAGCAGTCCAGCGAATGGTCGAGTGGCAGATGCCACTTGCTGCACTCACCGGTACGGTCGCCCGCCGTAACGGCAACAACTTTCCAATGAATGCGGGCATCTCGAACATGCCCAGAACGCTTGATGGCCACTACATCACGTTCTCCGCAGCAAGCCAGGAGGTTGCAGTGCGGCTGCTGACCATGATCGGTGGCGATCAACTCGCGATCGACCCGCGATTCGCGACCGCCGACGCACGCCGCATCCACATGGATGCGCTCTATGAACAGATCGATGCCTGGTGCGCCACGCGAACGCGCGGCGACATTCTTCAGCAGGCGGCGCTCGCCGATGTCGTGGCCGGCCCGATTTTTGATGCGACCAACATTGCGTCTGACCCCGAGATTGCCGAGCGAGGCAATCTCCAGCGTCTGCATGCTCACGACGGTTCGCGCTTTTTGGCCAGCACGCCTGCACTGCGGTTCAGCGGGCAGTCGGGTACGGGACGCTACCGGTCAGCACCTGCGGTCGGGGCTGACAACGCGTTGCTGTCCGGTTTTCCTGGGGTAACCCAACGACGGCTTTCAGCGTGGCGTCGCTCCGGGGCGCTATGGCAACCGGCTAAGGCTGCGCCTGGGTCGTCCTCACCGGGTAATGCGACCCAACGAATCGCTCAACTCATGCAAAGCAGGGTCGGCGTGGCACAGGCGCCAGTCGCCACGCCAACCGCCGGGCCCGTTTCGCTGCCGCTTACCGGGCTGGTGGTCATTGAACTTGGAACCATCATCGCGGGTCCGTTTGCGGGAAGTCTGCTGTCTGATCTGGGCGCCACGGTGATCAAGATCGAGAACCCGCGGCAACCAGACGGACTGCGGCAGTCCGGTGCAAAGGTGGCGGGGCTCTCGATCTGGTGGGGCGTTCAGGCACGCAATAAAAAGTGCATCAGCCTAGATCTGAAGCATCCGAGAGGTCAGGACCTCTTCCGTCAGTTGATCGCTCGAGCTGATGTGCTCATCGAGAACTTCAGACCCGGCACGCTGGAAAAGCTTGGCTGCCCGGTCGAATCCCTGCGGACACTCCGGCCAACGCTGACAGTGCTCAGCATTTCCGGCTACGGTCATGATGTCAGTCACGCACACCGACCGGGCTTCGGAAAGATCGCCGAAGGCCTGTCCGGAATGCTCCCACTGACCGGCGTACCCGATCGTCCGCCGCTCTTTACCGGGTTTTCGCTGGCCGACACGAGCACCGGGCTGCTGGGAGCATTAGCCGTCTGTGCGCTACAGCTTGGTGACCAGAGCTCGGCAAAGATCGATCTCGCGCTGTATGAGTCGCTGCTTCGCGTGATGGAGTTTCAGTTCCATCGGGTTGATCTCGGCAAGCCATCGCTCAGGCAAGGCAGCAACCATCCATATGGCTGGGGTCACGACCTCGGCGTATCCATGCCCTGTGTGCGCTGCGCGGACGAGGTCTGGGTTCAGATGCGCATTGAGCGGTATCAGCGGCCACCAGCGCCGCATACCGAATGGGCAGATTGGGCGCGAACGCGCACCGCCGGCAAGGCGCTCGCCGCACTCAAAAAACTTGGAATCGCGGCCGTTGCTGTGCGGGATGGAAACAGCCTGGCCAATGACCGCTATTTTCGCGCAAGAGCCGATGTTGAGGATGCCAACCACCCCGTACTGGGCGTCTTTCCCGTGCCAGGATTCTTTCCGAAGATTCCGCGTGGACCCGAGGTTGAGCGCTTCAACGCAGCATCAGTGGGCGAACACAACGACTGGGTCTATCGAAAATTTTTGGGGCTGTCCGACGATGACTATCGCGCACTTGCAAGCGACGGCATCATCTGAAGCCTGCGCACGAGTCTGTCAACGCTCACTCATTTATTCCGCCCGCATGCCTGCGCGCTGAACCAGGCTCTCGTACTTCGCTGCCTCGCGCCTAACGAACTGTGAAAATTGGGCCGGCGTATTGGCTGGGACGGCGATACCGTCGGCTTCGAGCTGTGCTTTAAGTTCCGGCTGCGCAAGCAGCTGGTTGGTGTCACGATTGAGCCGCTCGATGATCTCGGCAGGCGTTCCCTTAGGCGCAAACAACCCACCCCAGACCGTGAAGCTGAAATCAGCCAGACCCGATTCAGCCACCGTCTCAACATCCGGAAGCGCTGCAATACGCGCCGGTGTGGTCACTGCAAGCACCTTCAACTTGCCGCTCTTTACCAGGGGCAGCGCGGTCGAGGTGGTCACGATGAACAGGCTGACATGGCCGCCCAGCAGATCAGGCATGATTTGATTGATGCCTTTATAGGGTACATGAATCATCTTCAGGCCGTGACCCAGTGCGATGGCCACGGCCGCCATGTGCCCGGGCGTTCCGGCGCCCAGCGATGCATACGAGAAGCGATCAGGCTGCGTTCGAGCCAGCGCAACAAACTCGCGCAGTGAACCAAACGGCGCATCGGCACGGGCCACCACCACCAAGGGCGCATTGCCCATGAGCACCACCGGCTCAAACTCGACGACCGCGTCATAGCCGACGTCTTTCATCAGAAGCCGGTTGACGACCATCTCGCCCGGTTGCGCCACGATTAGGGTGTGACCATCACGCTTCGAGGCCAGCACATGCTTGCCACCAATCGTGCCATTGGCGCCCGGTCGATTCTCGACAATGAACGACCCTTTCATCGTTTTCGGCAGATGCTCGCTTGCGATTCGGGCAAGTCGATCCCCCATTCCACCCGGCCCGTAGCCCACGACGATCGAGACCGGCCGCTCTGGGTACCGAAGCTCGCTGGCCGCTGCGGGTAAACAGAGCGCAACTGCGACCGTTGCGGCCAGAAGTGACGTGAAAAAGCCAGACATGAGCACCTCCTGATGCCACCTAGGCGAGCACCTTGGGCAACCAGGTGGCAAGCGCCGGAAAAGCAACCAACGCAATCAGCAGAATGACGTCCGCGATCAGGAACGGAATCACGCCGCGGAATATTTTCTCAAGCGGAATCTGCGGATTCTGAGACTGGACGACAAACACTGTCAGCCCAACCGGCGGCGAGATGAGCCCCACGGTTGACATGACCGTGACAAACACCCCGAACCAGATCGCGTCAAAGCCGATGCTGGTGACCAAAGGTAACAGCACAGGTACCGTGATCAGAAGCGTGCTTACTTCTTCCAGGAACGTGCCCAGCAGAAGATATAGCGCGACGATTGCTGCGATGACGACCCAGGGCGACAGCCCCGCACCCCCTACCCATTCGGCCAGCACTGCGGGAAATTGGGTGAGAACGATGAGCCGCGAGAAGATGAACGCACCGATCACAATGATGAACAGCATGGCGGTGGTCTGAACGGTTTCTAGTCCGGCTTCCCACAGGCCGCGCAGCGTCAGCTGTCGCGACGCGAAACCGATGACCACCGCTGCAAACGACGCCACAGCGGCGGCTTCCGTTGGCGAAAACCACCCGAGATAAATACCCACCACCGCCAGCAGGAACAGGAGCGCAAGCTTCCAGGTGCCCGCAAGCGCGCGCAGACGTGCGGCCACGGGCTGTGACGGGGATGCTGGCATCAGATGCGGCCGGACCCGCGCAAGCACCGCGATGACCAGAATGTAGCCCACTGCGAGAAGCAGCCCTGGAATCATCGCGGCAGCAAACAGACTCTTGATGGACTCTTCGGCAACCAGCGAATAAATCACCAGGATCAGCGAGGGCGGAATCAGAATGCCCAGGGTGCCAGCCGAGGCAACACTTCCGGTCGCCAACTCCATGTCATAGCCATAACGGCGCATCTCAGGAATCGCGACCCGCGAGAAGGTTGCGGCCGTTGCAATGGATGAACCGCAGATGGCTGAAAACGCCGCGCAGGAGCCGATGGTGGCAGCGGCCAGCGCGCCGCGAACGCCCGAGAACAACGCGTTCGCTGCAGCGAACAGCTCGGATGACATCTGCGCGCGCGAGGCCAGCGCACCCATGAATATGAACAGCGGCACGACGGTAAACGAGTACGCAACGCCAGGGTTCGCGCCCGTGAGTTCGTAGGGGATTGACGCAAGCGTTCTGAAGGTGACCGGCCAACCCTGCGCGGCCGCATACCCCAACACACTGCTTATCGTGAGCGCCGTGGCAATCGGCACCCGCAGCATCATTAACGCGAGCAGCCCCACAACCGACACCAGGCCGATGGTGGCGACGCTCAAGACGCTTCCTCCACCGGCGCAGGCTCGATCTCGCCCGCGAGCAGTACAACAACGGAGACCACCAGCGCCAGCACCATGCCAACCCAGGCTGGCGCCATGAACCAGACCTTGGGAATCTGCAGATCAGCCGAGGTATCGCCGAATTCGACGATATCAACCAGCGGCCCCACCATATGCCAGGCAAAAAAAGCCAGCATGACCGCTGACAGGAGCGCGGCCAGCCGCTTGAGGCCCTTGGACCACTGCGGCTTCCACTGATCGATCATGTCGACCGTGATGTTGGCGCCCCGGGCAAACACACCCGGCGCAGCCATAAAAAACGCAAACCCCAGTGCCAGCTCGGCAAGCTCAGTGACGCCGGAGATTGGACGGTTGACGAGTCGCCGCACCGCCACATCGGCCGTGGTAACGCCCATCATCGCGATCAGCGCAACCACTGCCAGCCCATCGAGCCAAAGCACGCACCGTGCGACCACGGCGCGGACTCTGGAGGCAGTCATGAACGCTCAGGCCCAGAAGTTCTTCGATGTCTTGGCGTGTTTCTCGGCCAGTGACTTCATCATCGAGTAGACCGCTCGCGCGGGCAGTCCCTTACCTTCCATGGTCTTGAGCGTGGACTCGGTGACATCAGCGCCGATTTTTCGCAGCCGCTCGTCTTCGGCCCGGGACAGCCGAATCGCTTCACCGCCACCGTCCATCATGGCTTTCTTGCCCGGAACATCCAGGCCGTCCCATCCGCCACCGATTTCCTTTTCGATACCGGTCACCGACTGGTCGATCATTTTTTGCAGATCCGGCGGCAGCTTGTTGTACCAGGCCTGATTCGCCACCACCGCAAAGCTGGACACGAAGCAGTAAAGCTCGGTGGTGTACTTGCAGATTCCGCCCAGCTTCCAGGCAATGCCGGCGCCGCCATAATCGGTAAAAGCGCCATCAAGCGTGCCCTTCTGAAGCTGCTCGGCCACCTCGGTCGGCGGAACACCGATGGGCGTTGCGCCCAGCGACGAGATGAACTCGCGAATCGCCGAGGTAGAGAAACGCAGCCGTTGGCCTTTGAAATCATCAAGCGACCGCAGCGCCTTCTTGGTGGTGTGAACGCTGCCTGGCTGATGGGTGAACAGGTACAGCACCTTGGTGCCACGGTGTTCAGCATCAAGATATTTGGAGCGAAGTTCTGGGTCGTTCAACACCTTGATGCCGATTTCGGCGCTGCCAATCAGGTAGGGCAGATTGACCAGCTCGGTAAGCGCGAACCGGCCCGGCGTGGAGCCGTGCAGGATGTAAGAGATTTCAGCCGTGCCGTCGCGAGCGAAGTCGAAGTGCTTGGGCGTTGGGCCCATTTGCGCGCTGGGGAAGTGTTTGAACACCAGCCGGCCATCGGACTTCTTTTCGAGCGCCTCACCCCACTTCACCAGCCACTGCGACTGAAAGTGCTGCGGGCCCACAAAGTTGGCCACCTTGACTTCGAATTTCTGCTGAGCGCGAACGATTGCAGGAAAGCCTGACAGGCCGGCGGCGGAAGCGCCTCCGATGATCAGGTTGCGTCGGGATGAACTCATCGTCTTGTCTCCTCGGTGAGTCGGGGCAGTGCCCCGTTATGATTTTGATTGAAGTGTACCGTCTGATCGGCGTCGGGCAATAGCGCTACGACCGATAACCCTGAATTCAAAGCGTCAGAACTCGGTATCGGGAATTCCCCGGTAGATCCAGTCGATCTCGTGGAAGAAAGAATCGGGCGCACGACCACGATAGAGATCGTTGCGCAGATCTCGGGCCACGCCGCCCGCATGGAGCACCTGACCGAATGCGCGCGCGGTCAGCACGACGCGTGCGGTGCGAAGAACGCGCTGCTTCTGGTAGGCAAGAAACGCGCGGTTTGGATCATCTGGAAATTCGGTTAGACGCTTGGCGAGCACCACCGAATCTTCGAACGCCATACAGGCGCCCTGAGCCAGATATTGCAGCGTGGGGTGCGCAGCATCGCCAAGCAGCGTGATGTTTCCGCGGGTCCAGTTGGAGATCGGGTCGCGGTCGCGCATCATCCAGTTGCGATCGAGGCTGATGTACTCCAGCATCGATTTGACGCGCGGGTGCGCCTGCTCAAACATGGCGTTCAATTCAGCGGGGGAACCGAACTCGGACTCGCCGCGCGCAAACGCCGGGCTTCCAAAGACCGCCACGTTGTTGAGCACATCACCTGCCCGCAGCGCGTACTGAACCAGGTGAATGTTGTGGCCGAACCATCCGATCACGGAGCGGTCGTACGTTCTGTCAAACACCTTGCCGATCGGAATGACGCCCCGGTAAGCGAGAAAGCCGGTGACACGCGGCGGTTCTGCGCCCACCACGTACTCCCTGGTGGGCGACAACAACCCATCGGCACCGACCAGGCAGCGACCCACATACCGGCTGCCGTCCTCGCATCGCACCTCGACCGACTGTCCGTGGTCGGTGATGCCCGCCAGGCCTTTGGACGTGAGCAACTGAATGCGGGGATGCTTTTCACAGGCGGCGAGCCAGGCGCCCAGCAGGTCACGGCGGTGGATGACCACGTAGGGGTGACCAAAGCGGGCAAGAAATGCCTCGTTCAGATTGACGCGCGCCCACTCCTCGGTATCGATCGCGTCCAGAAACACCATGGCCTCGGGAAACACCGCGGTGGTCGCAACCGTGTCCCAGAGGCCATAGCGTTTCAGAATGCGCGTGGCGTTTGGTCCCAGCTGAATCCCGTAGCCGATTTCCGTGAACTCGGCCGCCTTCTCGAGGACGGTCACCTCGAAACCGCTTTCCGCCAGTGCCAGTGCGGCGGAGAGGCCACCCAAACCTCCGCCGCTGATCAGTATCTGGGAATCCTTCATGTCATCAGCCGCAATGAGTTCAAACCAGGCTATCGGGACCTTGACACGTCAACCACGCCAGTGATCGAATCCCGCACGGACCATAACATCAAGTGAACAGGCAAACAACACGGTCCCGGCCCTGTCGCCGCTCAATCAACCGAGAGCGACAAGGCCCACTAAACAACCCGGGTCCACCAAGAAAACCGGACCCAATGGAGGAGACACTCATGGTTTCTCGTTCGCGCATCGCGAGCCTTGCGATGACTGCTGCATTGTCTTTGTCGGCGTCAGTGCTGCCCCAGTCAGCCCTGGCACAGCAAACCATCAACATGACCATCGTGTCCGGCTTTCCGCCGGTTGCAGCGGTGGTCAAGCAACTGCAGGAGTTCTACATCCCTGAGGTCAACAAGGCGCTCGCAGCCACCAATTACCGGATCAAGTGGAATGAGGCCTTCGCGGGCACCGTTGCCAAACCCGGCGGCGAGTTGGACGCGATTCGTACCGGGCTTGCGGACATGGGCATCGTGCTTACTCCTGCGCACGCTGACAAGATCCCGCTCTACAACATTGGCTTCGTGACGCCGTTCACGTCCTCCGACATGAAGCTCCTGTCGAGAGCCGTCGATCACCTCACTGCAAGCTTCCCGCAGATGTCGGCGGCGTGGGCCAAGCAGGGTCAGGTGTTCCTTGGCGCTTCAGGCGTGGGCGATGATTACCTGATTCTTTCGAGCAAGCCAATCAATTCGCTCGCCGATTTGAAAGGCATGAAGATCGGCGGCATTGGCCTCAACCTGCGTTGGGTACAGAGCGCCGGCGCGGTCGGCGTCGTCAGCAATCTCGCCGAGTTCTACAACGCCACCAAAACCGGTGTGGTCGACGGCGTGCTGATGTGGGGCGAGGCGGTCGTCAACCAGAAGATGCACGAAGTGGGTCCGCACATGCTGCAGGCACGCCTGGGCGGCGCCACGGCCTACGCCATGACTGTCAACGCTGGCGTCTGGAAGAAGCTGCCCGACGAGGTGAAGAAAATCCTCCAGGACAAAGCCGTGGCGTTCGGGCAGGTGTTGGGCGGCTATGTGATGGACGTCGGTGCAACCGCCCCTCAGCGCTACCGCGACGCGGGGGGCAAGGTGGTTCCGCTGTCCGAGGCCGACCGGCTGGCCTGGGCCAAAGGCATGCCCAATATTGCAAAAGAGTGGGCCGCCGGCCTGAACAAGCAGGGCCTGCCTGGCGATCAGATTCTGACGGCCTACATGGACTTCATGCGTCAGAACAAGCAGCCCATCGCACGTCACTGGGACAAAGAGTAATTCTTAACCCAACGGTCCGGACGCGCGGCAATGTGCGCATCCGGACCCGGTGAGCAAGCGATGAAAGCCCTCCACGCACTGTTCCTGCGGCTGATTTCGGGGCTCAACAGCGTTGGCACGCTACTGATTTTCGGTCTGATGATGCTGGTGACCGCGGACGTATCGATGCGGTTCATCTGGTCACAACCGATTCCCGGCGTAGTCGAAATCGTTGAGATGTCGATCGTTGGCATTGTGTTTTTGCAGCTGACGCACGCGATGTCCGAGGGCAAGATGATTCGTGCCGACACGCTGCTCGGCATTCTGATGGTCCGGGTACCGCGAGTCGGGCATGCGCTGGATGCGCTGGGCCAGATGGCTGGCATCGCGCTGATGGGCGTCATTCTTGACGGCCAGATCCCCCGATTGATTGAAGCCTGGACCGAGAACAGATTCAAAGGTAATCCGGGGCTGTTCACCGCGCCCACCTGGCCGCTGGAGCTGATGGTGGCCCTTGGCTGCATGGCTGCGCTGATCCAGTTTCTGATTCAGCTGGGTCGTGCGCTCGGTCGCCTGCGTCGCAACGAAGTCATTCACCTCACGCCTCAATGAGGCCGTACCCATGACACCTTTTGAGATCGCCGCGCTATCGGTGTTTGGGATGCTGGTGCTGCTCATAGCCGGCGTGTACGTCGGCGTGGTGCTTACCGTGGTGTCGTATGTCGGCGTCTGGATCATCAAGGGTGACCCAACCGTTGCAAGCAATCTGCTGCTGCTCGCAGTCGCAGACAGCATTGCGAGTTATGTGTTTGGCGTCATTCCGCTGTTCGTGCTCATGGGCATGTTCGTATCCATCTCGGACATTGGCAAAGACACCTACGAAGTCGCCAACGTCATCTTTCGGAGACTGCGCGGTGGGCTGGGCGTGGCAACCGTTGCCGCCAATGCGCTGTTTGCAGCCATCACCGGCGTCAGCATTGCGTCGGCATCGGTGTTCACGAAGATATCGGTGCCGCAGATGCTCCGTCACGGCTACCAGCCGCGCTTTGCGGTGGGGGTCGTCGCTGGCAGTTCACTTCTCGGGATGCTGATTCCGCCCAGCCTGCTGCTAATTTTGTTTGCAGTGCTCACCGATCAGTCGGTGGGTGACATGTTTCTGGCGGGTATCATCCCCGGCATCCTGCTGTCGCTGATGTTCTGCCTGGGGATTGTGCTGGCCGCCTACCTGATTCCGAACTCGGTGATGCGCGCCGATGCACTGGCCACGGGAACCGAACAGGCTCACATGAGCCTGGGTGAGGCACTTCGTAAACTCTCACCCATTTTGCTGTTGATCGGCGTAGTGATCGGCGGCATCTATGGCGGCGTGTTCACACCAACCGAAGCCGGCGCGATCGGCGCATTCGGCGCGTTTCTGCTCACGGCCGCGCGCCGCAAGTTGACCTGGGCCAGCCTCTGGCAGGTACTGGTGGAAACCGGACACGTCACTGCCACCATCTGTTTTCTCATCATCGCCGCCACCATGTACAGCCGGATGCTGGGCGTGGCTGCGGTTCCCGGGCAGCTCGCGCAGTGGGTCACGGGCCTCGATGCGAATTTCTATGTGGTGCTTGCGATCTACCTGGGCATCATCCTGATGCTGGGTTGCCTCATCGACGCAGCCTCGATCATGCTGATCACGGTTCCCCTGTTTCTGCCGCTGTTCATGGCCTTCAAGGTCGATCTGGTGTGGTTGGGTGTGATCACCACCATTGCAGTGGAGGTCGGTTTGCTCACACCGCCGTTTGGCGTCGCCGTGTACGTCATCAAGGCAACGCTTGATGATCAGCGCATCACGATTCCCGATATTTTTCGGGGCGCGTTACCGTTCGCCGGTATCGTGATGCTGACACTGCTTCTCATCATCATTTTCCCGGGGATCGCCACCGGCATCCTCGGCCGCTTTTAATGCTCGACTGAGCCACGCATTTCGTTTCTCTGGAGCCCGGATGAACCCGCTGCGTACCGCTGTAATCGGCCTCGGATGGTGGGGCCGTCAAATCGTGACCTGCCTGAAAGAAAGCCCCCGATTCCGGGTTACTCACGGCGTGGACGTGGCACCCGCGACCGCAGCTGATTTTGCGCAGACCCATGGGCTGGCACTGTCCGATTCGCTCGACACGGTGCTCGCCCGGCACGACATTGATGCGGTTGTGATTGCAACCCCGCACCGGCAGCATGAAGCGCAGGCGCTCGCGGTAGTGGCTGCCGGCAAACAGCTTTTCTGCGAAAAGCCGCTCACGCTGACGGCGGCGGGCGCCGAACGTATTCTGGCTGCGTGCGATCGCGCGAAGGTGGTACTGGGAATCGGCCACGAGCGTCGCTTCGAGCCCGCCATGGAAGAGGCTCGACGGATGATCACGTCGGGCGAACTTGGCCAGCTGCTCCACCTCGAGGCCAACGTCAGCCACAACCTGTTCGCCAGAATGGCGCCGGGTAACTGGCGAATCGACCCAGCTGACGCCCCAGCTGGGGCCATGACCGCACTCGGCATCCACCTTACCGACATGTTCGTATCGTTGGCGGGCCGCCCGCGCACGGTGCGCGCTCGATCGGCGCGCGTGATGCGCGAGGCGTCCGGCACCGACCATATTTCGCTCTGGATTGAATTTGAATCGGGCGTCACCGGTGCTGTGACCTGCCTGTCCTCAACGCCGTTTCACGGCCGCATGAGCTTTTTCGGCGGCGATGGTTGGATTGAGGTGAAAGAGAACGGAAACGTTGACAAGGGGTTGCCCAGTGACCTCACGCACTGCAACGCAGCACTTGAGCGCAACGTTCGCGCGTATGCCCCGATCAACACGGTGCGGTGCAACTTCGAAGCGTGGGCCGCCGCGATTGCGGGTGAAGCGCCCTACCGCTTCACCCGCGACCAGATCCTTGACAACATCCGCGTGCTGGACGCGGTTGTGCGATCGGCCGCAGCCGACGGCGAATTGATCAGGATTCAGCCGTAAATCCAACCTTTTTGATGAGCGGGCCCCACTTGTCGTACTGCTCTTTCTGACTGCGGCCGAGCTCCTCGGCGCTTGACCCGCGGGCGATCAGCCCAACGTTGGCGAGCGCATCGATCACCGACGGATCTTTGACTGCGGCATTGACTGCAGCGTTGGCAGCGGCCACCACATTCGCAGGCGTACGCGCTGGCGCAAAGAACGCGAACCACTCGTCCACCACCAGATCCGGGAAGCCCTGCTCGGCAAACGTCGGCACATCCGGCACGAAGGGTGAACGCTTTGCGCCGGAGGTGGCGAGGATTCGCATCTTCCCCGCGCGGGTGTTGGCCAGAAAATCACCGTGGGGCGTAACCATGGCGGCGATCTGTCCGCCCACCACGTCGGTGACGCCAGGCACAGAGCCTCGGTACGGGACATGCTTCAGATCGACCCCAGCCTGGATTCCGAAGAGCGCGCCCACAAAATGTGGCGTCGAGCCGGCGCCCGGCGAGCCGTAATTGGCGTCTTTGGGATTCGCCTTGGCCCAGGCTGCGAAATCTTTCAGATTGCGCACGCTCGCCGGAACCATTGGGCCGACCGCAAAGCCGTGCTGGATGATGGCCGCCATGGACACGGGTACGAAATCGCGAAACGCGTCGTAGCCCAGCTTGCTGTAGACATGGGGAAACAACGCCAGCATCGAAAACGGCGTCAGCGCGAGGTGCGAACCGTCAGCGGGTGCCGGTTTGAGCACATCCAGTGCAATACGGCCCCCGGCGCCTGGCCGGTTATCCACCACCGCGGCGTTACGCGTGTACGCGCTTCCCGCCAGCTTCTCGCCCACGCGTCTGGCGACAATATCGCCCGAGCTGCCCGGCGGGAAGCCATAGAAAATTTTGACCTGATCAATGGGTAGCGCTCCTTGAGCAAGCGCATGAGAGCCCGCGGCGCTCAAGAGCGCAGCCGCTGAGCCTGCCTGAATCAGTTGTCTCCGGGTGGTCATATCAGTCGTCTCCCTGAGCGGGTGGTGGGGTTAGGGTCGTGGCAGAAAGATGCCTGGAAGACTGCCCGCATGCAAGGCGTCAACCATTGCTGCGCGATGATGCAGCACCG